>CAZHRD010000061.1:0-4577 GCA_964533985.1 uncultured Candidatus Saccharibacteria bacterium
CCTTAACCTTAACATTATCATCCTCTTCTTTTTGATCTAACTTTTCTTCCTCAACTTTTTTAATATCCTCATCTTTAAGTTCCTCTTTAGCTTCATCGATTGATTTTTCGATATAAGAAACTTGAGCGTCAGAACCTTCAGGCTTTGGAAGGGTCAAATCATATTCAAACTCTCCATTTGCCATATCAGGTGTCGTAATATCAAACGCATACTCTGCATCTGTTTTAAATTCATCAGGTAAGTCAAGATCTGATACTTTAACTCTTTCGATTTTTAAGTGAGATCTTGCACCCTCATCTTCAGGAAGACAAGTAAATGTGATTGAAACATCTTTATTTTGTGGGAATTCATATTTGACACCTAACTCAACATCAGTTTTAGTCTCAGCCTTGTCACCATCAATCCCCCAGTCAGCCTCTTCTGAATCAACGATTTCCTGCCCGTCTGATAAACAAACGGTCTTTACTTCTTTCTCTTCTTCAATAACCTCTATTTCAGGCTCAACTCCATCTGTTACGACTTCTTCCTCCACTACTTCCTCTTCCACTACGGCTTCTTCTTCACTGGTTTCTTCTGAAGCCTCGTCCTCTACAACTGCGTCTTCCTCTGACACATCCTCATCACCGATTTCAGGCACACTCGTCCCTTTGTCATCAGCTTCCAAACTTGCATCCTTTTCACTCTCATCAACGGTAACTTCCTCTTCATCAGAAGACTCATCAGAAGCCTTATCCTCCTCAACCACTACCTCATCCTCCGCGGCTTTATCAGCGTCGGCGGCATCCTGAGCGTACACTATTAAGATAGGTTGGGATAAATTAAATAACAGGGAAAAGATAGCAAGTGCAGCGATTATTTTGTCGCTACTTTTTTTTATTATTTTGTACATATATCTTTCTGTTTTCGGCAGAAAATCATGGCAGAAAAATTGATAAACCAGTGATACAGACTTTATAGGATATTTGAAATCGTTTGTCAAACCCAAAAGCTACGTTAGGGTATTTCCGTTACGAGAAGTTTAGCTGGCGCTCGCCCCTTTTTCCACCGGCTCCTCAGGTACGATTAATATAGGCTTGTTATCATCGTGGGCTCCTAAGGCCAGGATCATGCCTTGTGATTCCAAACCCATAAGCTTTCGCGGCTCCAGATTAACCACAAATAAAGCCTGCTTTCCCACCAGCTCATTGCATTCATACCATTTGGAAATACCGGCGATGATCTGGCGCTCACCAAGTTCTTTCCCAAAATCAACCGTCAACTTAACCAATTTCTCAGAGCCCTCAACCACGCCACAACTAGTGATCGTGCCGGCTCTAATGTCTAATTTTTCAAAATCGGAAAAAGAAATAATATCTTTCATACTATAATAGTATCAAATATCCGGGCTGCGGCTAAGACTGGCTAAGATTTTGATTGACACCATACTAAAAACCCTCTAATATACCCGTGTTATGCCTAAAAGAACTTGGCAACCAAAAAAGCACAAAAGATTGAGAAAACATGGGTTTTTAAAGCTCATGAAAACTCCTGGTGGAAAAAATACTATCAAAAGGCGCAAAGCCAAAAATAGGAAAAGAGTCGTAGTATCACTTGGGGGTAAGTAAGCATGTTGAAAAAAGAAAATAGACTTTCCACCGATTTTGAATTTAACGTGGCCCGAAAGCACGGTACTAAGGTGCAAGGCACTCTATGTAATATGTTTTACCTTAAGCCCACCAATTACCAGGGTCCGGCAAAAATAGGTATTGTGATTTCTAAAAAAATTCACAAAAATGCCGTAAAGAGAAATCGTCTCAAAAGAATGTTCGGTGAATGCATCAGAGAAAAGCTTGATACACTGCCACAAGATCACTGGGTAGTATTTCACCCAAAAACTGAAAGTCTAGAATCAAAATATGAAGAAATTTGCGTTGATGTTAATAAGGTTTTATCAAAAATTTCTCTCGCCTGAGAATTTAGGGATAAAAATCTGCCGGTTCGAACCCAGCTGTTCACGATACACTTATGAGGCGGTGGACAAGTATGGCGTAGCAAAGGGAGGTTTGATGGGATTTTGGAGGATCCTCAGGTGTAATCCGTTTAACAAGGGCGGGTCCGATCCTGTAAAATAATTTTTGTTGTAGCGATATGTCGTTTTTTTTAAACATACACAACCTAATACTGGTCAACCCCATTTTTAATCTGTTAGCATTGGTATTTAAAGCTACCGGAAGTTTGGGTTGGTCGATCATTGGACTTACTATAATAGTAAAGGCTCTTTCTACGCCTATTATCATGCCGTCCATAAAATCCATCAAGAAACAGCGCGATTTACAGCCTCAAATAGACGCTCTTAAGAAAAAGTACAAATACGACAAGAAAAAGCAGGCCGAAAAGCAAATGGAGCTTATGAAAGAGCACGGTGTCAATCCCGCCAGCGGTTGTTACACCATGATCATTACTATATTAATATTTACGGCCCTTTATTCGGTCATCAGACAAATCACTCAAGACGCCAGCATCGACGCCATAAACTCACACATTTACGTGGATTTTTTGAAATTTGCCTCTCTTGATACCCTAAAATCAAAATTTTATTACTTGGATCTTACAAAGCCCGACCCATTTTATATCATGGCTGCTCTGGCTGGTATCACTCAATTTATCATGGCCAAGATGAACATGCCCTACACGGAAGCCGGCATCAAAGCGGCTGAAAAAACTCCTGACAAGAAAGATGACATAGCATATAATATGCAACAGCAGTCCCTTTTCATAATGCCTGCCATGATGGCATTTTTAGGGATAAGTCTGCCCTCGGGTGTTATTATCTACATAATCACATCGACGCTATTTTCGATAGTTCAGAATTATTTTGTGAACGGTTGGGGCGGTATGCAGTCCGTGATCGAAAAGATAATACCAAAAAAGAAGAATTAAAAAATGCCAAAAACAAGTATAAAAAAACATTTAGATACGATCCTAGGTTTCATTGACGTTTCCCCTGATGTAACTATCAAAAAAGACGGCGACGCTTACCGGGTTGACATAGAAGGTGACGATTTGAATTTTCTGATCGGTTATAGAGGCGAATCTTTGGACGCGCTACAATACATCCTGAGCCACGCGGTTTTTAAAGAAAAAAATGAGTGGGTACCTATAACTTTGGATATTAACGGCTACCGACAAGCCAAATTAGACAAACTTGATGAGATGGTCAAAAGTTTTGTCGATCGAGCCCGATTCCATCAAAAAGAAATTAAACTTCCTCCTCTTACACCTTACGAAAGAAGACATGTCCACATGCTTATTTCCGATTACATTGACGTGGAAAGCGAAAGCCGGGGAGAAGGCAACGACAGAAGATTATATGTAATGCCTAAAAAAGGCGACCTAAAGGACGATTTAAAAGAGGAAAAAGAAGATTAATCATGAAATTTACTTGCCTACAGGAAAATCTAACCAACGGTCTGACAAAAGTTTATCGGGCCGTTCCTACCAAAAGTGAACTTCCTATACTATCCAACGTCATGATCGCGGCCAAAGACAATAGACTAACTTTATCCGCCACTAATTTATCAACTACGATTGTGACTCATGTGGGTGCTTCTATCGAAACCGACGGCGCCATAACTATTCCAGCCAAAATGTTAAAAGATTTTGTGGCTAATTTGAGTTCCGACACCGTGGAAGCTTTATTAAAAGACGATATCCTCCATATAACGTCCGACATTACTAAATCCAGGTTCAACGGAGTTTCGGCACAGGATTTTCCTGACCTGCCGGAAGAAAAAGCTAACTTGGAGGTGCTGGAGTTTGATCCGCAAGCCTTTTACAACGCTGTCTCATCCGTGGCCTTTTGTGCGTCTTTGGACGATTCCCGACCTGTTTTCACCGGTATTTACGTTAATTTTGACGGTACGACCATGACTTTGGCGGCTTCGGACGGTTTCAGATTGTCCGAAACCAAATTAGTCTCCAATAATAAGGGTGGTAAGTTCACCGTCATTATTCCGGCCAAGACCTTGATGGATGTGGCCAGAGTTTATACTGATTCTGAAAGTCCCATTTCCTTTACTTTAGACGAAAACGATAATTTGGTGCTTTTCAAACAGGAAGACACTCTCATTGCCACTAGAATTTTAACCGGCGAATACCCCGACTACACTAAAATCATTCCTGAAAATACCACCACCAGAGCCGAATTTTTCTCCAATGAGTTTTTGGAAGCCGTCAGACTGACCGATATTTTTGCCAAAGAAGCTGATAGTTCCCTTTTACTAAAAATAAATCCTAAAGGTTCCATAGAGATCACCGCCAGCTCTCAAGAAACAGGCGGACACAGAAGCAAATTTGACGCTGATGTTGAAAGCGAAGACGCGGTTAAGATCGGTTTCAATTCTAAGTATCTGCTGGATTTCCTAAATAATATAAAATCGGAAAAATTAGTTATCAGAACAAACGGTGAGTCGTCCCCTTGTATTTTCGAACCCTCTGAAATGGAAAATTATCTTCACATTATTATGCCGATGCAGATCAACCGGTAGTTAGATATTTCCCTGTTGCTCATCCCCACCTATTTTAATAGTACCCCGTCT
>CAZHRD010000062.1:0-4482 GCA_964533985.1 uncultured Candidatus Saccharibacteria bacterium
TTTCAAATTAACAACCCGGAAAATATGCAGTATTTTTCAAGAAGGATCGAAGTTGGGCACGTGCTTTTTGAGAGATATAAGCTACTGATTGAGCTCTACAATCCCTTCTTAACCTATTATCTACTCTTGTCCATGGGAATTTTGGGGGCAATTTTGGTAAAGAAAAGTTACATATTTTCGGCATGGTTTATATTTGCCTACGGTGTATTCGAACTCTTTGTCAGAAAACCCGGTACCCATATATATAATTTTATAATTCCCTTAACGGTACTGGCCGCTTTGGGAATGGTTAAAATTTACGAAATACTTCCAAAATACATCAAAGTAATCTGGTCGTGCCTAGTAGTATCAACCCTTGTTTTTTTGACATATCAAACTCACTTCTTTTTTATCGACCACTCACGTGAATACCCTTGGGAACAAAAAACACTGCTTGATTTTTATAATTTTGAAAATATAGTCTATGACCAAAAGAAAGTTAAGACGCGGGACAGGGTTTATCATAGTCTTGCCACATCGGAATATAACATCGACCAAAAGCTGCCTCTGTTTGGTTTCCCCCATAAAAGATATTGGAATGAGATAAATGAGTTTGTGCAAAATGCTAATAGAGAAAACGGCGAGAACTTACCCTATATGACTAATGAGGTAAAAACCATTAGCGAATGGTATATGGATACGGCTTATGGCGCCGATAAGCCATTTTATCTGGTGGGCGTGAAAAGACCGTTATCATTTTTTAATGATTATAAGTATCCGCAAATTGGGGGCAAAAACACTGTACATGAAGTAAATGCGGAAAATGGCGAAACGGTGGTGAGAATATATCGGGTAAGTAAGAAAGATTAATCAAAGACTTTGGCGTAAATTTCCCTGACTTCCTCTTTTGAAATACTTTTATCTAAGATGGTGATCTTTGGCTCCTGGCCGAGTAAGTCGTTGGCGGCTTTTAAAATATCCGCCGCTGTGCAACTGAAATAATTGTTTATTTCATCTTCGTGGGTTGCAGCTATATTCCTGTATAAAAACAGTTCTGCATAAAAATCTGCCCGTAATGAAGTTTTTTCCAGGGCGAATTCAAAATCGGCTTTGGTAGTGTTTTTTACAAAATCCAATTGAGTCCGGGTAACTTTTTCTTTTTGTAATTTTTGCACGACTTTTTTGAAAGACTTAAAAAATGATTCGAGTTGGCCTGATTGTATGGCAGTATAAATTCCAAAAAGACCGTACGAGTTTGAGTTAAAAGATGAGGCGTCTAAGATGTAGGGGCTGATGTTGAGGTGGGCATTGTCGCTTGGTGTGGGGTCACTTCCACTACCGGTAAGTTCACTTTTTAGGTTGGTTTTTAGTAATTTTGAAAGCAAGTAGGCTGCATACTTCTCTTTTTGCGCGCTGGTGTAGCCATGATAGTCGATTTTTAGGTGCAAATGGTTCAAGTTGTCTCTGTTTTCGATCAAAAAGGCTCTTTTGTAGTTGGGCTTGTGTTTTAATGTCTGCCCTACAGCGAAATTCGGCACGGCATCAAAATAACCGGAAACAATCTTAAAAAGCTCTTTTTCGTCAAGATCGCCACAAATAGAAAGCACAAAGTTAGATGGAGCATAAAGACGGTTTTTAAAATTTATGATCGTACTAAGCTCAAGCTTGTCTATGTCCTCAATTCGTCCCGTATTAAAAATAGAAAAACGCTGATCGGGAAACAAGATTTGGTACGAAATTCGGCCAATGTGTCGTTTTGGGTCTTCCATGTTCTGAAAGACCTCATGCGCAATCACCTTCTTGGTTTTTTCCAGATTTTCCTGAGTAAGAAGCGGACGTGAAAAAATTTCGCACAAATACTTAATCCCATCCTCATAATTTTGTTTTAAAGTTTTGGTTAGAAAAGCCACGTCATCCCGGCTGGTGGTCCCCGTAGCCCTGCCTCCGTTAGCGGTGACCAAACTTCTTAATTTGGAGGGAGAACCATAGTTTTCGGATGCATAAGTGCACAGATGTTCCAAAACGTGGGCGACGCCAATTTCATCGGGTAGTTCATAGTTGCTCCCCGCCAGCCCGCGTAGGCAACAAGTCACTGACCCCACCTTATGGGGTATGAAAATCACTCTGAGCCCATTTTCGAGACTAATAAATTTTGCTGAAGACACAGGGCAAATTTAATAAGAAATTGTTAAATAATTATGAAAATATGTTAAAATTATTGTATGAAAAAAGCCTGCCATAAGTCTCTTTTTATTGTGGTTATCCTACTAAGTATAATTATCAATCGATCACTGTATGCTGCTACTTTAACCCTTACTCATATTGGCACATTGGCCACCAACGGTTCTACTTATAGTGAATGGTGGTATTCAGCTACAAACCCTTTACTTAAAGGAACTGCGGGTGATGAAGCCACTGTCAAAATTAAGATGGATACTGAAGAATATTCCACCACGGCTGATTCAAGCGGGATGTGGTCATATCAGACAACTTTGAGCGCCAAGGATTATGATGTGGTGATCAGCTCTGAGGGTGAGCAGTACGCGTTTACCCTGCACGCGGGGCAAACTCAAACCGGGACTGCAAACACAACTACGACGGCAACTAAGGAAACCACACAGTCAACGGCCGCAGTACCTCCTACGGGTTACAATCAGATAGCCGGTATTTTGACAGGACTGACATTGGTGGGAGCCGGTATTTTTGCTTTCATTGAAGGTCAAAAAAACACCAAGAAGGCTTATGTAGATGAGGTTATGAAGTCATTAAGATAGGATTATTTAAGCCCCATATAATATTTTCTCTTTTTTTCCGATAGTTTTTCCAGTGAGTATCTTAGGGCTGTTCTGGGTAGTTTTGTTGTATATTTGTCCAGAAATTTAAGTAGTTCAGCTTCATTTTGTTTACCCATCTCTCTTAGCATCCATCCTACGGCTTTGTGGATGAGATCGTGCTTATCATTTAGAAGGAGCACGGCCAGTTTTTTTGTGTCCGAATATTTACCGGCTTTTATAAAAGTGTAGGTAGCAATAATCGAAATACGTCGGTCCCAAAGCGAATCTGACTTTACTAGTTGGTATAAGACTGTTTTATCTTTGTCTAGAAGGTAATCTCCGAGAATGTGAGGTGCACTGATGTCAACCAGGTCCCAGTTATTGATGCCAGCCTTATTTTTTAAGTAAAATTTTACGATTTTACTTTTTGTATCATCGTCTCCCTTTTTGTATTGCCATTTTAAAATCATAAGTGATACTAATCTATGTTCATGAATATCGCTAGTTATTAGTTTTTGAAGTTCTTTTAGGTGTAAATCTCTGTAATTTTTAACCATTAAGTTTAGATCAGGCAAAGTCACCCCAATAAATATATCTCCTTCTCCATACTCTCCCGGACCGGTTTTAAAAAATCTCTGATGTGTTTTAGCTTTTTTGGGATTGGCCAGTTTCTTTAAATCTTTTTTAATGTCGTCAGCGGTGTTCATGAGAAATGATCGGGCGTAATGTCCTCTACGTTAGAGGTTGTTTTGGTTTCGTCAAAAAGATGCTTAAAAAATTTCGATTCTCTAGTGCCTTCAATAACCAACACACTTTTTTTGCGCAAAATTTTGGAAATCACAATTTCGAAAAATAAGCCTTTGCTAAAATGAGGGCTGTCCACATAGGCAAAAAGCACATCGCACCCCTTCATGTTTTTGAAAATGACGGGAATAAGTTTGAGAGAACCAAAATGAATATGCTTCCATTGTTTAACGTCCCGGCCTAAAACAAAAGTTTCATGCCCCCAACTGTGAATTTTATCAGAAATATGTTCCAGCTTACTTTTCAGGTTTTCCTTGTCTTTGTTATTCGAATACTTGTAGGCGATGTAATATTTCATGTTTTAATACCGGCTATTTCTAATCTTAACTTAAATTTACGATTTCTTCACCTTGTCAGTGTCTTGATAGTATTTTGCGGCTATGAACGTAGTGATAGGTACAGCCAGCACCAAGCCTATGCTGCCTACTAGAGTTCGTACCACTTCTTCAGCGATGATCTCTGAGTTTATAACTTCAAAAGCCGGAACCGGGCTGTTTATAAACAGAAGTAGCAGCGGTAAAGTAGCGCCGGTGTAGACCAGCACTAGTGTATTTACCATGCTGGCGATGTGATCGTGACCTACATTCATGGCCATGTGGAAGATTTTGGTGGCACCCAGCTTTTTGTTGGCTTTTTTAAGTTCGAACACAATAGCAGCTTGGGTGACAGTAACGTCGTCTAGTACGCCTAGGGCGCCTATAATGATGCCTGCCAGCATTAAACCTTTAATGTTTACAATGCTGTTTTTGGCGTATTGCAGGAAAAAGGCTTCTTCGGTTCCATAACCGGTTAAATTAGTGAGTTCCACGAATAAAGCGGCTAGAACGCCGGTAATGATCAAGGCAATTAGGGTGCTCAAAAGAGCCAGAGTGGTTTTTCGATTAAAACCGTGTGACAGGTAGAATGTTAAAGGTGCGATAAGCAT
>CAZHRD010000063.1:0-4448 GCA_964533985.1 uncultured Candidatus Saccharibacteria bacterium
ACCATTGAGGCGGTTGTATCCAGAGATATTGTCAGCAAAAAGAAACTTAGCGATTCTAAAAATAATAAAGAGTTTGAAAGCACGCTCTACCAAAATATAGAGACGGCTCTAAAACTTGGTAACGGTAATGTGGTTCTGAGTGTCATAAGAGATAACGCATTTGAGTTTCCTGAAAAGCCAAAAGAATTTGAGGACCACTTATTTTCAGAGAATTTTGCCTGTCCTGTTTGTAATATATCTTTGCCTGACATTGAACCAAGAACTTTTTCTTTTAATTCTCCTCATGGTGCTTGCCCTCTTTGCGACGGTTTGGGGACCCAGCTGGAAATAGATGTGGGGCTTTTATATAACCCGGCCTTGTCTATACGTGACGGCGGTTTTTATCCGTGGGAAAAAACTTTCAAAAACGAGTCATGGACGTCCAAGATTGTTGCAGCTGTGGCGGATGAATATGGTTTTTCTTTAGATACTCCCATTAAAGACCTAAAAAGTACTGTATTAGAATTGTTATTAAATGGCGCACCGTCTGAGCAAAGGTTTTGGATTACGTATAGAAATCGGGAGGGCCAAACGCACAGATACCAGGCTCGATTTGAAGGTATCATCCCCAACCTCATGCGCCGGTTTGGGGAAACAAATTCTGACTTCATAAGGCGGGAAATTGATAAATATATGGTGCAGGACAGCTGTGAAGAGTGCTCCGGCAAAAGACTAAAAAAAGAATCTTTATCCATCACCATCGACGGGAAGAACATAGCTGAAGTATCAGACCTCTCAATTAGGAAAACCAAGCAATGGCTGGAGGACGTGTCGACCAAGTTTACCAAACGGGAGCAAAAAATAGCCGAGGCCCTCATGAGAGAGATCGATTATAGACTGAGGTTTTTAGTTGACGTGGGTTTGGGGTATCTAACCTTGTCCCGGGCGTCATCGCAACTGTCCGGGGGAGAGGCCCAAAGAATAAGATTGGCTTCGCAAATTGGTTCCGGTTTGTCAGGTGTGCTTTATGTTTTGGACGAACCTTCCATAGGTTTGCACCAAAAAGACCAGGGCAAGCTAAACAGCACTCTCAAGCACTTACGGGATTTGGGGAATACGGTCATTGTGGTCGAACACGACATGGACACCATCTTGGAGAGTGACCATATCATAGACTTTGGACCCGGTGCCGGTGAGCACGGCGGGGAAATTGTGGCTGACGGTACACCGGATGAGATAAAACAAAATCCCAAATCATTAACCGGACAATATTTATCGGGAAAAAAGAAGGTTGGTCATAACGGCTTTAAGGAAGAGTCAAAGTTACAGCAGTTGCTGGAAGACGAAACCAACAATAGGATCATAAAAATGGTGTCGGGCAAGACCATCACTCTAAAAGGAGCCCAAGGCAGAAATCTTAAAAACATAGATTTTGCGGTCCCTCTAGGAAAATTCACGTGTGTGACCGGGGTGTCCGGAAGCGGTAAATCAACTTTGGTCATGGATACTTTGTATAGAGCTATAAGGCAAAACTTCAGCTTAAAAAATGATCAACGTCCGGAACCGTATGCAGATTTGATTGGTGTCGAGAACATAGATCGGGTTATTGCTATCGATCAAACTCCTATTGGCAGGACACCCAGATCAAATCCGGCAACTTATACGAAAGCTTTTGACGGTATCAGAGACCTATTTTCTAAAACTGAAGAGGCCAAGATAAGAGGTTATAGACCGGGAAGATTTAGTTTCAACGTTAAGGGCGGTAGGTGCGAAGCCTGCGGAGGTGAGGGGCAGATAAAGATAGAGATGCAATTCATGCCGGATGTGTATGTAAATTGTGAGGTTTGCGAAGGAAAAAGGTACAACCGCGAAGCTTTAGAGATTTATTATAAAGGTAAGAACATTGCGGATGTGCTAGACATGACCGTGGAAGAAGCCCTAAGATTTTTTGAGAACATTCCCGCCATCAGTCGAAAGATCCAAACTCTGTATGATGTGGGTTTGGGCTATATTAGGTTGGGTCAGCCGGCACCGACTTTATCAGGTGGGGAGGCTCAAAGAGTTAAATTGTCGTTAGAGTTGGCCAAAACTTCCAGGGGCAGTACGCTTTATATTTTGGATGAACCCACCACCGGTCTTCATTTTGCCGACTTAGAAAGGCTTATTACCATTATAAAACGACTTACCGCCAGAGGAAATTCGGTGGTGATTATTGAACATAACTTAGATATTATTTCGAACGCTGATTACGTTTTTGATCTAGGCCCCGAAGGCGGCTCGGAAGGAGGAGAGGTAGTTTTTTTCGGTACTCTCGAACAACTAAGAAATAATAAGCAAAGCTACACAGCCCAAGCCCTAGCAAAAGCGAAAAAGTAAAGGTAAGCGGATTAACCAACGATCTCTTGGGATTCTTGTTCAGATAGATTATTTCCTGTTTTTGTAAATTACCATTGATATCTTCGTACTGTAATTCGTCAAGGTTCCTGGGCAGATATACTTTTTTAACTTGATAGGGAAGTAGGTTGGATCCATAGAAGTTATAAATGTAAGTTCCACCTTGATTGCTGACCATGTATTTTTTCTTTCCCATAATCAATTGCACAGGATTAAAGGTGAGTTTTTTATAAAGAGCCACCTCGTGCGTAAATTCGGCTTCCTTATCGTTATGGGAAATATCTACCGTCACCAGTTTTTTGTTGTCATCGACACGGTAAAGACCGGCCGGTAGAGGGTGCTCCGAGCTTAAACCCTTGATGACAAAAGCAAAATGGCTGTTATCAAGTTTTGAGAAGAAATCAAGCTGGGAAGTACTGCCCCAGGTGGGGTCTACCGGGATCCAGCCAAAGTTGGGATCATAGTATTCCGGCCAGGCGTGTAAGAAATCTCCCGATCTTAATTTTATTGATAATGGCAGGTCAGCATTTTCATAGACGTTAACCGCGTAGCCGTTAAGTTCCCGAGCAGGAATTCCCATGGCTCTAGCTAAAGTAATAAAGAGATCGGTAAATTCCATACAGGCGGCTTTGCCTTCTTTATTAAGCGCTTTTAAAGCACCGTGTCGTTCCAGATAATCATTTTGGATGGTGTCAAAATCGTAGTTTAAGGTATTAGTAACAAAACTATAAATAATTTGGGCGTTTTGAGTTACATTCAACTCTTTGTCAAACATGCGACTTTTCAAATTTTGTATCTCAGGAGCATCCACCTCCCAGAATTTTTGAGGTATGGTGTATTTTTCGGCCAGATTCTTAGGGATTTTATCAACGTTACCGCCTAACTCAGGATTGATCTGCCTTCCCAGTAGCCGTACCGAGCCTGTTAGTTCTACTTCAAGCTTAGACCTTGGTTTGACCACATAGAGAGCGATCAGATTTCCGTCCTTATCCTGTTTCACCTTTTGGGGTAGAGGTTGGATCTGGGTGTGCTTCACTTGTTGCAGATTTTCAATGTCGGGCGGGAGCGCAATCTCCTGAATATTGGTGAGGAACGAATTATTTTTTAATTGATATTTAAGTTTGTAATTTAAAACCTGATATTTCCCAAAACTGGCCGAAACCCCTTTTAATTCCAAAGACTCTTTATCGAACATGTACTCTCTTAGCGAGGGCTCTTCGTTGATGATTTTTGGTTCGGGGGTGACAAAAATATTTGGGCCAAATGAAGCCGGTACCAAAAGATCGATTTTATATTCTCTGATAACGTCAAGATCGGCAATTTTGGGAATCCTCACTGTGTAAATATTGCCTACTTTTGAGGCAATATCCCTGGTTTTATACTTGAGCACGAATTGGTTACTGCGGTTCTCGCCGATGATGTTTTCGTTAAAAAGGACATCAATGGTGGTCACGTCGTCCTTAACCTCTTTTTTGACTTCCATTTCCCCTTTTTGGTCGATAGCCTGAATATCATAAATGGACATTTGTTTAACAGTTAAAGTATATTTTTTAGCGATGACATCACTTCTTAGATTGGTGACCTCAATGTTTTGGGTGACATAAGTTTCTGTATCCGGTCTGACATCATAGGTGACACTAAATTCGGTTCTAAATTCATCGGCCGCCATGGCCCTACCGGTAAAAAGCAATAAAGATACGCCGGAAATAATTGTGAAAATGAGCATTTTTCTCATAAATACTATTTTACATCACGCCGGGCAATTCATGATGTTAAAATAAGAGCCAATGCTAAACCAAGTTAAAAAGATGTTAAAAGATCTGCCCCAAACACCGGGAGTATATTTATTCAAAAATGCTCAAGGGAAAGTTATTTATGTGGGTAAAGCCAAAAGTTTAAAGCACCGAGTATCCTCCTATTTTCAAAATAATCTAAACCTGGGGCCTAAGACTTATATCATGGTACAAAATATAGATGATTTGCAGATCATAAAAACAGAGTCCGAATTAGAATCCTTAGTTTTAGAAGCCGAGCTCATCAAAAAATATAAGCCCAGATACAACATCATCCAAAAA
>CAZHRD010000064.1:0-3443 GCA_964533985.1 uncultured Candidatus Saccharibacteria bacterium
AAAAAACTATTCAGGTTTCATCTAAGAAAATCATATCATTTGCGGGGTGGGGTTGTTTGGTTGGTGGGGGGGGAGCAGGCTTATAAGATAGGTATCGTTAATAATCTTTAGGTGGCGTTAGTGGAAACTCAGAATTTTCTCGAAGTATCTTTATATATTCTCTCAAAGTTTTTAACCCGTACTCTTTTCTACGAGTATCAACATTCTTGATGTCTAAAATGTTATGAAAAACCAAGGATTTAAGTTTTTCATCCCAAGTAGTTTGTGTGCCATATACTTGTGGTTTTCCAGTATACATATTTATTCTATCTTCTAGGTAAGGAATATGCTTTCTAGTTATGTCACTCTCGTTCTCTCTCATCATGCGCATATATTGTTTCATGAAATCAACCTGACCTTTTGAAAAGTGCTGAACAAGAAGCCACGCATTGTCTGACGTTTCTTTATCAAATTCGCTTATAGTTATGAGACCGTATTTTTTAACTATTTTTTTAACAGTCTTTTGATTTTTTTGATCTACTTTTTTTATTGCTTCAGTATCTAAGGGTCGTATGTTCCTTACCCTTTGATCCTCTTCGGCCATTTTATTTATGATGTCAGAAATGTTATTAGTCATAATTTAAGAGGGTAATTTGGAACAGCTTTATTCCCCTCTATGAGTTTATCAATCTATACTTCCTGTTGAAAGTGCTTTTGCAAGGGCTTTCGATATTGGTAATCCAGTTTTGTGCTCAACAAAAGCCCACTGTCCGTTTGGATTTATTTCCAAAAACCAATATGTTCCATTTTCATCCAGGGCTAGATCAATAGCGCCGTATTTTAGACCCATGTTTTTTACGCACGCCACACACAGCGTACTTATTGTAGGATCAAAATCTTCAAAGACAGCGTACTCGACTTCTTTTGTTCTTATTCCTTCTCTCCAATCGATAGAATTTTCAACGCTTCCTATTGGCTTTGCAACGCATGGGAAGATTTGTTCGCCTACTACTGTTACACGCAGGTCCTTTTTGTGTAGTATAGCTTCCTGAAACATTGCGGGTGCCAGGGAAAGACCGGAAAGGTTGACATCTTGATTTTTTCCTATCAGCGTTGTGAAAAAACCATAGAAGGCTTCCCCTTGTTGGACAGGTGAGAACGCTAGACTCTTCGTAACCAGATCTCCTTTGTCGGCTCTGAACTTTTTTACCTCTTCAGCATTGTTAGAAACTAGAGTTTTAGGGATCTTGAAACCCAAGCTTCTAGCAATATTAAACTGCCAAAGCTTGTTGTTACCGAGTAAGATTCTTCTGAAATCTGAGATCCAAAACTTATCATTTAGTAAGTCATAGAACGATGTTACAGTTTTTCTGTAAGCGTCGTAGGAAAATTGTTGAAACGCTTTTTCAACAGGAAAATCATTTGGTTTTAAGTACGATGGCTTTCTAAACCAAACAGACTTATATGTTGAGAGGTTACGTCCTTGACTTGTAATACAGAAACCGTCACTGTCAAACCGGTAGGTTATTTCAGTTTCCTCGAGAAATTTACTAGGGTCGAATACGTCAATTTTAGCGTTCAGATGGTTTTGAACCATCTCCAGATGTGGATCTGGCAAAGATGTGATTACTAGAATTTCAGACATGCTTTCTCCTTAAACAGGGCCGTGAGCTAGTGAAAAATCAAACAATTTAGCTCACGGCCATTTGTTTTATTGGTTCAGATCATAGCATCTTCTTCAATATCGCTATCTGGATCTGCACCAACGGTTGTGGTGTTGGTTTGACGCGATGCGTCCGCCTCGTTATCAGCAACCAACAAAAGCTTGAGAAACTCTACTCCAAAAGGTGTAGGCATGTTACCTCCTTTATATTATAGGTTTATTTGCATTGAGAATATATTATTGAGGTGTTGTTGTCAATTTGTAACATATTTTAATTTGTCTTGATCAGTAATGAAACCCTAAGTATAAATGTGAAACGCAGCGAATTTGTGGGTGGTGGATCGTTGGCAGATTTGGTTTAGATGTTTTCGTATACCTTTTATCTACTTGCCAAATTCCTCAATCATTTTTTCAATCTGTTCAACTCTTCTGGCAAGACCAAAATGCTCAGCAATTATAAGTGCCAAGTATAGATCGGCAATATTATCAAACACTTTAGATCTATCCATTAGTAAACCGGATGTCCAGACCCATTTGGGTATTTCATCTTTAGAATGTTGGCTTATTTTATAAAGATCTTCGGCTTCGGTATCGAACCATTCTTTGATCTCATCTATTGAAGCGCCGCTAAAAGTGAGGGTTGTTACTACGCCGTGATCAAACCAGGCCAGGTCTTCTCTTTTTGCTTCGAAAGCGAGTTGGCGGGCTTGTTTTGCCTGCTCCACAGCCTTAGAGGGGTCAGCCTCATTGAATTCCGGTCTGGAAAGTTGTCTTAGAGAGGCTGCTTGATAAGATTTGTCGTCCAGTTTTTTAGCCAAGCTCAACATTTCCTCAAAAGTGTCTTTAGCATCCTCAAACTTTTTGTCGTGCCAGTAAGTTAGACCGAGTTCACCAAGATATGTGAATAACTGGCTTTGGTCTAGTTCGTTTTTGTCTATCTGAAGAAACATTTCCAGCGCTTTGCTCACATCTCCGGTTTCCCTTTGGTCCCTTGCTTCGCGTATTTTTTGTTTTAAGTTGTCCATATTAACTCCTTTTGAATTTTACTGCTACATTATAGCATCAAGCCGTTTTGGATACAGTTTGCCACTAAATAACGTCTGCAACTTATGTTCTTCCTACCGTTTTAAGTGTCTGCGGTTAAAAAATGAGCTTAAGAATTTTAGATAGGGGTTACAGTGCTTTGGTGGTAGGTTCTTGTGGGTAATTAATGAACGTGACAACAGCTGTACGTCTTTGTAGTATAGAACTGTTGATAAATGTCGCAAAAAAGGATATGAAAATTTTAAATTTTTTAAAATCTCGCTACACACATAAACACGCCGCAACCATCTTAATGCTGCTGTTACTGTTTATCGTAACCTTTTCTTTAAGATTTATTGATCTGGGATATTCGGAAATGATTCCTGATGAGAAAAAAACAAGAATAATCCTTGCTGAAGGGGAAACAATTTCTGACTTTTTTCTTAATCAAAGAAAAGGCCCCATGCAGTTTTTAGTTTCACACGTTCCTTATTTGATAACCCATGATTATACAAATGAGTTTGCTCAAAGGTTGCCTTACGCAACTCTTAGTGCACTTTCGGTTTTTATTCTTTTCTATTTAATATTTCTTATCACAAAAAAACTCCCGGCGGCTTTCTTAGTCTCGTACCTATTTAGCATAAATGGTTTTTTGGTGGGTTTTGGACGAATTTCACAATACCAGGATCTTAATATTTTCTTTTCCTTAAGCGCACTATTATTTTTATACTTTTTATCGACAAAAAAGACGCGGTTGGAAGTTTATGCTGCTCTTGCC
>CAZHRD010000064.1:3453-4417 GCA_964533985.1 uncultured Candidatus Saccharibacteria bacterium
TTTGTACTTTGTATTTGTTTTTATAAAAAGAACTGATTTTGACACCAAGAAAAAAATAAAAGTACTGTTATTAGGATCAGCAACATTTTTAGCCTTGTTTCTTCTTTTCTTTGTGCCGTATGTGCATAACGCTATTTCTTTACAATCAGAAAATATTGAATATTTTGCGGGAAGAATTGGAACAGAGGGAAGTAGCTTTAAGGATCACTACGCAACGTTTAAGCTCTACAACCCGTTTGTCACCGAATACTTTTATCTGGTTTGCTTTATCTTAGCTTTGATATTTTTTAAAAAAACAAGAATTTTTGTTTTGTGGTTCATCTTTAATTTCTCTCTCATAAAAATATTTGTCAGCATACCCAAAACTCACATATACAACTATCTCATTCCGCTAAATATAGTTGCAGGTTTAGGGCTGTTTTATTTTCTGGAGTTTCTGTACAAAAAGAGAATTTTATTTTTCTACTTATTCACTGCTGTTAGCGTAGTTCTCTTATCTTTTTTGTCGTACCAGACTTACACAATATTAGTCGATCACGAGCGCGAGTACCCATGGGATGAGAAAAAGATACTATGGTTAGAAACGAAACCTTTTTACAGTGAATATGTTATTACTTTTGGATTCCCTCATTACAGAGGATGGAAAGAAGTCGACAAAATAATTCCGCCCGACTGTAGATTTATCACTAACGAAAACAAATCAATTCCGCAAACATACTTAAGAGCAGAGTATGGTCACAGCGACGAATGTATGTATGTGGTAGATGTTAAAAATCCCTTTGAACTTGATGGTGACGGTGTAAAGTTTGCCGGTTTAAAAAAGTCTAAAAGAGAGTATCAATACAGAAACTCTTTCAGAGCGGTGACTTCTGTGTATAGGTTGAATTAACCGGTGGTCTAGATCTGATATATTCTGACGCTCTGAAAAGTAGCTTTTTGAAGTTGTTTGTATTTTTGGCTGGCC
>CAZHRD010000065.1:0-4318 GCA_964533985.1 uncultured Candidatus Saccharibacteria bacterium
ATTAGATCAATATCTTCAATGTCTGCTCCGTATTTTATATGGAATTGATCAAATCTTTTGACAGTTTCAATTTTGGGGAAAAGCAGGTGACAGTGAAGGAGGATGGACCGGAAGTTACCACCGAGGATTTGGAACGGGAGTTGGGAAGGGCGGAGGAGATCGTGTTTAATAAATTGAAGTTGGTTTATGTGCCCGAGACGCCAAGGGAAAATACGGAGGGTGCCGGGGCAAGTACGGTAAAAAAACCAATGTCAAAAGAGTGGGTGCTGACCACGGAGCAAAAACTGGACTTTTTGGAATTCGTCCCGGAAGAAGACGAGCTGGGTTTTGATAAAGCGGCTTTCAGATCTTATCTGGGGGAAATTTCTTCCGGAGTTAATCAGTTGCCCAAAGGAAAAGTGACGGAATTAAATGAGAATAGGGTGGTAGGGTTTAGGTTGATCGAAGACGGTATTGAGCTTGATAACGACGCTACTACGAAAGAGTTTAAAGACGCCTATTTTGGGTTGAAGGATACGGCGGCGGTGAAGACAAGAGCAATTTTCGGTCCTAGAGACGCCCAGCAGTATGGGATTTATGCTTTATTGGGCGAAGGCAGATCTAAGTTTACCGGGTCCGCTCAGGGACGAATTAATAATTTGACTTTGGCGGCTAGTAGGACGGACGGAGTTTTAGTTCCACCCGGCACGATTTATTCTTTCAATGATGCTGTAGGTGAGATCAGCGCGGCTACGGGGTATGATTCGGCCTGGATCATTATGGGAAACAGAACGGTTTTGGGGCATGGCGGTGGGGTATGTCAGACCTCCACCACTATGTTCAGAGCTATTTTAAATGCGGGGTTACCGGTAGTGACTAGACACCCTCATGCCTATCGGGTCTATTATTATGAAATTGAAAGCCCCATTGGTATTGATGCCTCTGTGTACCAGCCTTCCTTGGATTTGCAGTTTAAAAATGATACCCCTAATTATATTTTGATTCAGACTGATTGGGATTTGAACGAACATAGTTTAGTGTTTAGGTTGTATGGCACACCTGATGGGCGCGAGGTTGAGATTAGCGATCCGGTAGTGACCAATGTGACCGGTCCGCCGGCAGCGGAGTATAGGGATGACCCGACTTTACCAAAAGGTGTGGTTAAGCAAATTGATTTTGCAGCCGGGGGAGCCAACGTGAGTTTTACCAGAACTGTGACTAGAGATGGAGAAGTTTTGTACGATGATGTATTTAAGACCAATTACCAGCCGTGGAAAGCGATTTATTTGGTGGGGACTAAGGAGTAATAAAAAACCACCTGTCAGGGTTTACCTTAGGGTGGTTTTTTTTGGCTTCTAGTTGTTTTTGTCAATTTCCAAGGTTTGTATTTTCCAGAATCTTGAGCATCAGACCCCATCTGTAGTTTCTCCACTCCCAACTACCCTTTGTGTAGTCTCCAACCCTAATCACAAAGGCATTATTTTTAAGATAGACGCCTTCCCATGTAACGGATGCAAAATTTCTGTTCCATGGTTGATCTACAACAATAAAAATAATGTTTTGGCAGAAAGGAGAATGGGCGATCTCCCAAATCATAGGAGCGTCATCGTCAATGACAGCTTTTGGTTCACAAATCCTAATTGAGTTTAATTTTGATTCATGCTTTTTTTGTTGCTCTTCCCTTAAAAATATCCTGTTGATCAAACCGGGGAAGTATTTGTCGTAGCTGGCGATTGTGGTCCCTCTTTGGTTTGTTGGTCTGGACGTTGATATTGGGGTTTTATAGCCATATTCATGGAGAGTTTCCACGAATTCAACCGCGAAAGGTGTTGGTACGGCATCTGCCAGAATCTCGGCCGAATAGATGAGTTCGAATGCCGCTTTTTCTGTTAACCCTTTTTCAAGTTCCATAGCCTTGCTAATCAAAAACCCGTAATGCTTTATATGATACGGAGTGAAACTTGTTCCGAAAAGGTGGTTGAAGTTGTTAACAGTTATTACGGCATTATCCAATGTAGTTGAGTCAGTATCTAAGATTACATTTTTGGCGTTCATCTAAGACTCCTTTATTAGTTCTTCCATAAGAGTTGTTGCGTATTGGAAGTGCCCTGACCAATCCTCGTAGCCTGATGTATATGCATTGATTGTTTTTGGTTTTTTGCCATCGTACGCATCTATGTGCATTTTGTTGTAGGGTTTTACCACAAAAAATATGAAATTAAACATTTGTGGAAAACTATCAAGAAGTTTTCTCGCCTCATAAAAGACGTCAGTGTACACAAAGACATATTTGTTTCTTGATTGCATGCCACGATAAGCTCTCAAGAGTGTATCGAGTGGTTTCTCACCCCCATGTATGCTATCAAAAACTGGTACGAATGATTTGCTCACCTCTTTTCTGAAGTTCTTTTTTATCCAAGCCTGAGTTATGTCGTACTTTGCTAGCGGTTGGTGTTCATAGACAGCTATTTCTATGTTGTAACCAAACTTTTCAAGAGACTTAATTCTTTTTAAAGTTAGGGCAGCATAAATAGCCATTCCCGATCTCATAAGTTGCTCATCAGAAAGCGTCGACGCAGCTATGCTCGAAGAAAATAAATTCAGGTGTTCATTGTTAAAGTCCTTCAAGACGAGTTCGTAGCCGGTGTGTAAGATTCCATGTAGCTTGAATAAAAAACCAAACCTCAAATCTTGCAATTTGCTTTTCATTGTCTCCTCCAATTGTTTTATTTATTAGGTGAATGCATACTAATATATTTTGTATATCATAGCAATTTGGATGGGGGCAAATACTATTCGAATCTCATAATCTCAACACTGGCAAAAGTCAACTTGGTGTCAGCTTCATAATAAGACCAAACCATAACCGACAAATTATCCTTTTTGTATTCTGAAGTGTAAAAATAGTCAATATTACCTTCTTTTTTAAGCTCCCAATCATCCCCAAGCAAAATATTTTTATAAAAAGTTTGGATATCTTGGGGAGATTTATCGGTTTCGAAGGTGAATTTTTTTGAGTTCAAGGTTTGATCCGCGGCCAAACTTTTGGCGTATCTGGGATAGGGCAGATCGAACACATCTGTTTCTTGTTGAGTTTTGTATCCGCGCACTTCTCTTATTTCACTGAGGGCTTTGGGTCGATAGCTGGCAAACAACCAATAAGAACCTGCAAACAAGATGGTGATGAGACTAGTGCCTAGGACAATTTTTATGGTGGAATTTAGGCCTTTCATATGAATAAACTCATTATACTTTGGATTGCGGTTTTGGTAAAATTGCAGGTGTATTTAGGCCCCTTCGTCTAGTGGACTAGGACACCAGGTTCTCATCCTGGAAACGCGGGTTCGATTCCCGCAGGGGTCACCAAACTAACTTACCGTCACACTCTTAGCTAAATTCCTCGGCTTATCCGGATTAAATCCTTGCTGCACGCTCATATAGTAAGCCAGAAGTTGAAACGGTACGATATTAGCCAGCGCATCGAGACCCTCAAGTTCTGCAGTTTTAATAAATGAATCGAACATTTCATTGTTTTTTTTAGCTATGCCAACAATGGTACCTCCTCGAGCTTTTATCTCAGAAACGGCATTTAGCATTTTTCTTTTTTCGCTATCTTCGGAAATGACACAAATTACCGGTACGCCTTTTTCTATGAGGGCAATTACCCCGTGCTTGAGCTCACCGGCGGAGAAGGCTTCCGCATGTTTGTAGGACGATTCCTTAATTTTTAAGGCCCCTTCTTGAGCAATGTGGTAATTTTGACCTCTTCCCAGCACAAATATCCGCTCCTGTTTCACTAGTTCTTTTGCCAGATTCTCAACGTCTTTTAAAAAGTCAGGCGTGAGCATGTTTTCGAATTTTCTTGCCACCACCTCAAGTTCATTTTTCGTGTTTATATAATTTCGAACCACAGAGTTTGCTAACAGGTAGCCCCAAGCTATTTTTCCGGCAAAAGCTTTGGTGGAAACCACGCAAATTTCAGGGCCAACCCGCAAATAGTATTCAAGGTCCGATTTTCTAGAGATAGTCGACCCCACCATGTTGACCAGTGAGATGATTTTGGCGCCTTTTGATTTAGCCAGTGCCATGGCTTCTAGAGTATCAGCGGTTTCACCGCTTTGGCTAAAGACTATGAGTACGGAGTTTTTATTAAAAATGTGTTCGTAACTTGAGACTTCGTACGATTTTAGGGCTGTAGCATCAATTTTAGCTATGTTTCTCAGATAATAAGCCACCTGCCCGGCCGCGTAGCTGGCTGTACCGGCTCCCACTGTAAACACTTTACGACTGTTTTTCATAAGATCCAACGCTGGCTTAAGGTCTTTCAAAGTATAGTTTG
>CAZHRD010000066.1:0-4318 GCA_964533985.1 uncultured Candidatus Saccharibacteria bacterium
CAGTAAGAAATTAAGTAAGTTAGTTACTTAAAACGTATACGTTTAGCCCCTGATTTATTTCAGGGGCTAACTTTTTGTATTTATTTTGGTGGTTATTGATTTATGGTGCTAAAATACTCACGTGGTTAGTTCGAATAAAAACTATTATGAAATATTGGGCTTAAAAAAGGACGCCTCCGAGGCGGATATTAAAAAAGCTTACAGGAAGTTGGCGCGTGAACATCATCCCGACATGGTGGACGAGTCGGATAAAACGGCGGCTGAAAAAAGATTTAAAGATATAAACGAGGCTTATCAGGTTTTAAGCGATCCTCAAAAGAAAAGCATGTACGATCAGTATGGCCACGCGGGTGGAGGTTTTCCCGGTGGTGCCAAAGGCCCATATGGTCAGGGATTCCCGGGTGCGGGAGGCGCAGGTGGTCCGCGGGGTCCGTTTACTTATACTTACACGACTTCCGGTGGACCCGCAGGAGGTGCCGGTGCGAGTGGAGACTTTGATCCGTTTGATATTTTCGAAGACTTTTTTGGGTTTAGAGGTTATTCAGGACGTAGGGCTCCTAAAAAGGGTAAAAATCTTTATTATGAACTTCAAATTGACTTTAAAGACACCGTCTTTGGATTGGAAAGAGAGGTTAATGTGGAAAGCGGTAAGGTTAAGGTCAAAATACCGGCAGGTGTACACAGCGGTACAGAGATACGGTTTGCCGGAAAAGGCATGCCCGGTCCGGGGGATGTGCCGGCCGGTGATCTATTTTTAACTATAAGAGTACGGTTGCCCTCTCAATACAGGCGACTTGGGAATACGTTAGGGACAACGGTTGAAGTGGATATGGTCCAAGCAGCTCTAGGGGATACAGTAGAAGTTTGGGCGGTGGACCTAAGAAGTAAGGATGGTTTGGGCAAGGTTAAGGTTAAAATTCCAGCCGGAACTCAGCCGGGAACGCAAATTAGGTTAAGGGGAAAAGGTATGCCTATTATCAACAGTAGTAGCCGTGGCGATGTTATTGTGCAGGTGATGGTGAAAATACCTAAGGGTTTGTCTAAGAAGCAAAAGGATATATTAAAGGATTATTTGGAGACTATAAAGTAGGTTTTTGGTCACCTTTTATTGACCACAAACCACTTTTATGTTAATTTAACAAGGGTAAAAGGTATATAATTTTGGAATTTGGTGGGTTTAACCCGCCTTTTTAATTAAATATGGCCATAACAGAATTTAATGCAGCGCTAAATCAGGTAGCCACCGAAAGGGGCATACCGGTTGAAGCCGTCATAGAGTCTATAAGATTAGCTTTAGCTTCCGCCTATAAAAAAGACAGAAAAGAGCACGGGGAAGATGTGGAACTCGAAGAAGTCATAGTTGATTTGGATATCGATACAGGTGAGGCAAAGATTTTAAAAGATGACGAAGATGTGACCCCTTCCGGTTTTGGGCGTATTGCAGCTCAAACTGCTAAACAAGTAATCCTTCAAAAAATCAGAGAAACTGAAAAAGAGGTCACGTTCGATGAATACAAGGGTAAACTAGGTACGATCATTACCGCCAACGTGTTTAAAGTCGACCCGAGCGTGGTAATTTTAGATCTGGGAAAACCTTACGCCTACGGTGTTATGCCCATGTCAGAGCAAGTTCGAACCGAGCAGTACCGCATGAATCAGCGACTAAAAGTTTTAGTTAAAGATATTAGAGAATCTAAAAAAGGCCCGGAAATTATTGTAAGTAGAGCGGATCCTCAATTTATTGAACGATTATTCGAACACGAAGTGCCCGAAATTGCTTCCGGTGTGGTGACCATTGAGGCTATTGCCAGAGAGCCCGGTTCCAGAACCAAAATGGCGGTTTCCTCATCTGATGAGAAAGTCGATCCGGTAGGAAGTTGTGTGGGACAAAAAGGTGTGCGGGTGCAGTCCATCATCGCCGAATTATTCGGAGAGAAAATAGATATTATCCCTTATTCAACCAGTACAGAACGATTTATTGCCGCTTCTTTGTCACCGGCTATGGTCACAGAAGTGGTCTTGGATGAAGAGGAAAGAAGAGCTGAAGTTTCAGTGCCGGAAGATCAGCAAAGTTTGGCCATTGGTAAAGAGGGTCAAAACGCCAGATTAGCCAATAAACTTACTAAATGGAAGATTGATATTAAGGGCGCAGCTGGTATTTTTGGAAACGCCGATGATACAAAAGAGGGTGATAAAGATAAAGAAGACAAAATTATTAAAGGTATTTGGGACGAAGCCATTCAGGAGAAGAAAGATGCGGTCGCAGACGCAAAAGCGGACGCGCAAGCGGATGCGGATGCAGTTGAGGAGGCTAAAGAGACCGAGGAGGCTAAGGTTGAGGAAGAGGTCGAAGCCCCGGTAGCTGAGGTGGAAGTTGAAGAGGCCCCTGACAAAGAGGATACTAAAGAGGTATCGGAAGAAGAAGAAGCAAAGTAGCCAAAGTAAAACGAAAATGCACCAAGCAAGAAAGTTAAGTACATGGCAGATAATAAACAAGACAAACACAATTCAGAATTTAGAGCGCCTATCGTTACTTTTATGGGCCATGTTGATCATGGAAAAACTAGTATTCTTGATGCTATCAGACACACCAACGTTCAAGGTGGCGAATATGGCGGTATAACGCAGCATATTGGTGCTTATCAAATCACTCACGGTGACAGAAAAATAACTTTTATTGATACCCCGGGGCATGAAGCTTTTACGCAAATGCGCGCCCGAGGAGGTAAAGCCGCTGATATAGTGGTTTTAGTAGTAGCTGCCGACGCGGGGGTGCAACCCCAAACCAAGGAGGCTATTGCCCATGCCAGGGCCGGTGGCGCCTCTATTATAGTAGCTATAAATAAGATGGATCTAGCAGGGGCAGATGTTCAAAAAGTGAAACAGCAGCTAGCCCAGGAAAACGTGATGGTCGAAGACTGGGGTGGCGACACTATATGTGTTGAGGTTTCAGCCAAGACAAAAGCTAATCTGGACGGTTTGTTGGATGCTATAACCGCCGTCTCTGACCTTCTTGAATTAAAATCGACACCTGAAGCAGAGTTGGAGGCTATGATCATCGAGTCAAAAATCGACAAACAAAAAGGTATTGTTGTAACAGGCGTGCTAAGAAGCGGTACTCTCAAACTTGGAGATATGATCATGGCCAGTGGTCACATTTGCAAAGTTAAATCATTATCGGATGACAAAGGAAACAACGTGGAATTGGCCGAACCGGGTATGCCGGTGGTAATTTTAGGTTTTAAGAAGATGCCTAGAGTCGGGGATTTGATAATGCAGGAGGGGAGCGAACTGGCCGAATTAGCTATCGATGAATCAAGAGAAGAGATTATTGGTCAAGACACCAAAAAGGTTGTGGCCATTGTGGTTAAAGCAGACACTTTAGGTACGTTAGAGGCTGTCAAAGCCAGTTTAGCCACACTGGTTTCTTCTTCAGCCGGTTTAACATTCTCCATTAAGTTTTTACTGACCGGTATTGGGGACGTCACGGATTCCGACGTTACTTTGGCCCAAAGTGGAGATGGTATTGTGCTGGGATTTAATGTGGGAATATCCTCGTGGATTAGGGATATGGCCCGGGATCTGGGTGTTGTAGTTAAGTCATATAACACCATTTATGATCTTATCGATCAGGTTGAAGATCTTTTAACCGGGACGGCGGAGTCTGAGGAACTAAAGATTAAGGGTCGGGCTAAAATTATAAAAATATTCAAGCTGCCTTCGGGAGATAAGATTTTAGGTTGTGATATTGAGGTTGGAAAATTAGAGCTTAAAAATAGAGTCGCCTTTTACGATAAAAACCCGGTGGATTTGGAAAAAAGTGATGAACCTCTTTTTACCGCCAGGATCAAAAAGCTAAAAACCGGCAAAGATGAGGTGGACGTAGTCAGAAAAGGGAGCGAATGCGGTGTATTAACCAAACCTCAATTTGAAGATGTGCAAAGAGATATGTGGTTGGTGGTTATGCAATAAAGGTGTGTCGTTGTCGTTATACACTTGTCCACAAATAAGCAAATAAATGTTTTTTAACCGCTCGTTGACGCTATAGGGTTATTATTGTATAATCCTCAAGTTAAAACACAGATCCTGTTTTTTCTACTTGCCCCCTATTCAATTTACAAAAAAACATATGAATGAAGAAAATGTAACAAAAAATAAAATAGCCGGTTTGATAGCGGAATCGCAGACTATTGCGGTTATGCCGTCAAAAGTTGCCGGTGTGGATGCTTTCGGAGCCGGTGCGGCTCTCTATCACATGCTAAAAGAGTTGGGTAAAAATGTGAGCTTTATTTATCCTGGTAAAACCCCGGAAAAAGGT
>CAZHRD010000067.1:0-4186 GCA_964533985.1 uncultured Candidatus Saccharibacteria bacterium
GGCCTCAACTTTTATGGAATCTAGATCGATCATTAAAGTATTATACCTTTAATTAGTGTATTTTAGAGGGTTTTGGGGTACACCCCCATATTTGACCATAAAATGTACGTGAGGTCCGGTCGACCTACCTGTGCTACCCATCAAGCCTATGGCTTCGCCCCTAGAAACGTGTTGTCCATAACTCACGTAGATACTGCTCATATGACCATAAACAGTTTCGTAACCGTCTCCGTGGTCTATGCGCACATTCAAACCCAAACCAAACGGATCCCAACCTGCTCTAACAACCGTTCCACTCTTGCAGGCATATATAGGTGGCATACCCATACTCGACGGTTTTGAGATGTCCACCCCGTTGTGATACCAGGTAAAGTACTGGGTGATTATTCTGGTAGTGGTGGGCCACACACAAAAACCTTTGCTGGGCGATGCCGGCGGTATACCGCTGGGAACAGTTACAATACCCGGCACCGTCACGATAGCAATAACAGGTTCAGGGACTTTGCCGCCGGGAATAACCAGTTCGTCACCCACAGCTAGCTTTGAGGTATCTAAAATATAGTTAAAGTCGGCTATAGCCTGCGGAGCCACATCATACTTTTCGGCAATAGAAGCCATTGTATCCCCATCTTTTATGGTGTGTATCAAACCTGAAACGGGAGGAATAACAATGGTTTGTCCAATAGATAGGATCGAATAGTCAGTCAGGCTATTCACATACTTTATAGCGTCGGTGGATATTTTAAACTCCTCACCTATAGACGACAGGGTATCGCCTTCACCTACCGTGTAATTAAACGATTCCGCCCTTTTTCGGCTTTCAGGCACAAGGGTAGTGGCTGTGTTGACGTTGGGGATGATGTCGTTAGTGTAGGTAAGATAGTCGGGGCTTACTTCCCCACCGCTCACAAATCTAGTGCTGTTAAGTACCTCCCCAAAAGTAAACACCACAAAAGCGATGCCCATAACGGCTAAATTAGCAATGGGCCGGCCCAGTCTTCCCCTAGACCAAATAAGCTTTTTTACCAAGAAATCCTTTATTTTTTCCGGAAGGGTTTTGATGAAAACAGCTATTTTAGAAATCGTACCAGCCAAATTCTTGATCTTTTTTATAGCGTAGGTGACCAAGGCTTGAAAAAAAGCTTTTATAATGTTTTTGTTGGGGCTGAAACCTTTGAAGCGTAATTGATAATTCCGCTTGGATTTTGGGTGCTTTAATGTAAATAGCATATGTGTCTCTAGCAAAAGAGCTAAACTATTTTATCAGCTCTACCAAAATCACGCCACCGTCCCTTTAGGGTGCCCTTAGGCCGGTTTGTGCAAATTAGCCAGGAATTCTTTATTGCTTTTTGACTTCTTTAAACGCTGAATAACACGCTCTGTGGCTTCCCTATCATCCAATAAATCGATCATACGTCTTAGCTTGGTCACACTTTCTAAGGTAGTTTCATCAAAAAGCAGGTCTTCTCTTCTAGTGGAGCTGTTTTTTATGTCTATGGCCGGGTAGACTTTTCTATTGGCCATAGCTCTATCAAGTTTTAGCTCCATATTTCCTGTGCCTTTAAATTCTTCGAAAATAACCTCATCCATCCTACTGCCTGTTTCAACTAGGGCCGTAGCGATGATGGTCAAACTGCCGTCAATTTCAAAGTTTCTAGCGGCGCCAAAAAAGTGTTTGGCAGGGTATAAGGCAGAAGGATCAAAACCTCCGGTTAAAGTTCTACCACTAGGTGAAACCACCATGTTGTAGGCTCTAGCTAACCTGGTGATGGAGTCCATTAAGATCACCACATCTTTGCCTTTTTCAGCCAATCTTTTAGCTCTTTCAAGACAAATTTCAGCCATTCTGGCTTGAGCATCAGGTTTCTCGTCAAAGTTACTAGCAAAAACCTCACCTTTGACGTTTCGTTTAAAGTCGGTCACCTCTTCAGGTCTTTCACCTATAAGAGCCACTAGCAGTATGACGCCGGGATAATTCTCAGAAATACCGTGGGCTACGTCTTTCAGCAACCATGTTTTTCCGGCTTTAGGAGGAGAGACAAGCATAGCTCTTTGTCCCTTTCCAATAGGGGCGATAAGATCGATCAACCTGGTCGAGATGATATCAGGTGTCGTTTCTAGTTTTAGCCACTCATTGGGGAAAACGGGTGTTAGTTTGCTAAAAATAGCTCTCTTTTTGGCTTCGGCCGGTGACATACCGTCAACCTTTTCCACTTTTAGTAAAGACAGATACCTTTCACCTTCGTTAGGAGGTCTGGCTACACCGGTCACAAAATCGCCCATCCTTAAGTTACATCTTCTGATTTGGGATTGGCTGGTGTAAACGTCCTTAGGGAGTTCATCAGCAACTCTTTCATCTTGTCGAATAACCCCAAAGTCAGGCATAACCTCTAAAATACCGCTAATAGGGATGGTTTCGCCTTTGTAATAAGTGGAACCACTACCGTTACCACTGTCGTTGTCGTCGTTGTAGTCGTTTCCGTTCCCTCTGTTTACAGAGCGATCACCGTTATTGGACGGCGCCGGTCTAGCTTGAGAATTTGGTATATTATCCGATGCTTTGGCACCGTTATTTGTCATGGTACTACCGGAGGTAGTGTTTGTATTTTTTATTGGCATGTTTTTTCTTTATTAAAGAGATGCTAAATTTTTTTTACTGGATAACTTCTAAAAAGTTATTCTAAAGTCGGGAGACAGCCACTGCCCCCTGCTGCCTCCCGGCTTTAGAATCCGACCCTACAGCGGCTTGCTGCGCATGCTAATTTGTCGGGTTCTACTTTAACAATTCAGCTTTCACAACTAGTCTTTTATCGTACCCTGATTCCCAAAAATAATCACCACTACATGTTATTAACGTCAAAGTGGATTTACCTTCCTCATCTTTTAAAACTTCTAATCTAGAGGGGTCTTTAACATCAAGGTAGGACAATATTACCACTTTGTAGTTAAAGATTCTACCATATTTGTCCT
Source organism: uncultured Candidatus Saccharibacteria bacterium (assembly GCA_964533985.1). GTDB lineage: Bacteria > Patescibacteriota > WWE3 > UBA101185 > UBA10185 > CAYSWS01. Next base: position 2,971 of record CAZHRD010000067.1, read on the forward strand.
TAACTTCAACCACGTCGCCAAAGCCTAAAGCCTTCAAATTATAGAAGGCAGCTGGGGCTCCGGTGTTGGTATCGTAGTGCCCATTTATAACTAAATTCTTGGGTTCGCCCGGCATACCACCTTTGATATACCAACCAGCCTCAAACCAGTTTTTAGGGGTTTCCATGACTCCCTCATCGTCTACGCCAACCGGAATCAGATTTAAATTTAGACCAATAGATTTGATCTCTAAACTTACAGGTTCAGTAATGATGGGCTCAAGATCCTTTTTAAAAACTGAGAACTTATCCGGCTGGCCCGCACCGACCTTATTTCCGGTCGTGGACTCCCCTAAAAGGTCTCCTGAACGCCTATCTGTGCGGTTTTTTACCCACTGCGTGATATTAACACCCTTTTTTACCAACAATACGGAGAGAGCGATAGAGGAAACAGGGATTAGAAGAGCTATGCCTAGACCAAGCATTCTTTGGTGTGGGCTGATGTTTTCTGCGCTTTGCTCTTTATTTTGCATGTTTCGTGGTATTTCTTTTGATAAAAATTTAGGCTAGCTACAGAATAGTCGCGTAAGGTTGGCCCAAACCCAACTATTCTATACCTAACCTAAACTATACAGGTTAGACCTGTGCCCTGCTAACCGAGAAGGGTTAACAGGGCCAAGCCAAAATTTTATGCTATAAAACTTAAACTTTTTCTAACTAAGATTCCGCTGGCGATTAAGCCTAGACCAATCAAAGCTACGATCTCGTTTGAACCTGTTTCAGGTAGTTCTGTAACATCTTCGTCACCATAACAAACGGTAGCGGTGTCAGAACCTTCAAACTCGCCGTCCCATTCTACTTCAGCCTTGTTAACTACACATTTCTCAAAATCCACGTCCCTATCGTATTCTTCCCCGTTAACTTTAGCTTTTATATAGAAGGTTTTAGTTTCTCCAGGTTCAAAGTCATTCCAGTATTCTGTTAGACCTGAACCACCGACTCTTTCCATTTCGTCAGGTAAAAAGTCTTCCATTTTCATGTTGTCGAAACTATCTAGCTCATCGTCGCTTCTATTTTTGATCTTGATTCTGAACTCAACTATGTCATCTTTTTCGACGTCCATAACTTTGTCTTCCCAATCGTCATCTTTTTCTTCGACTCTTACGTCTTTGTCGATTTCGAATCTTTTGTTGTATACGCAAATCTCACCGTTTCCATAGGTAGATTTACAACCTGCA
>CAZHRD010000068.1:0-4154 GCA_964533985.1 uncultured Candidatus Saccharibacteria bacterium
GCAATAAAGACCAGGGTTACATTTTGAGAAGACTACTACGATTAGTGGTTAGGGCCGGAAGAAATTTAGGTTTGGAAAAAGATATTTCAGTAAATCTGGTTCCCGTAGTGGTAAACACGTTTTCTTGGATTTACCCGGAGTTGGAAGAAAAGCAAAGTGGCATTCAAGAGGTTTTTGCGGAGGAGGAGGAGAAGTTTGGGCAAACTTTAGCCGCAGGGCGCAAAGAATTCGATAAAAACAAAGAAACCACCATTAATTTAGCCGGTGAAAAAAATGTGGAGGGTGTATCCGAACAGGCTTTTAACCTCTACCAATCTCTGGGCTATCCGTTTGAGATGTTTTTAGAAGACCTTAAAGAAGCCGGTATTACAGATGCAGAGTTTTTGGGTGAGGTTTCGGCGGTTTTCAAAAAAAGATACGAAGAGCATCAGCAACAATCCCGCGCCGGTGCTGAAGACAAATTCAAAGGCGGGCTAGCTGATAATTCCGAACAGGTGCTTAAATACCACACCGCTACTCACTTACTTCACTACGCTTTAAGAAAAGTTTTGGGCGAACAAGTTCAGCAGCATGGCAGCAACATCACCGGTGAACGTTTAAGATTTGATTTCAATCACGACGAAAAATTAACCGAAGAACAGATTAGAACAGTCGAAAACATTATCAATCATAATATCAGTGAAGGACTTCCGGTTAAATTTGAGATGCTGGATAAGGATGAGGCCCTAAAGACGGGCGCGATTCACGCTTTTAATGAAAAATACGGAGATCAGGTCAAGGTTTATTACATTGGGGACGATTTAGAGTCGGCCATAAGCAAAGAGTTTTGTGGCGGGCCTCACGTGGAAAATACGGCGGAGATTGGTCCGGTGGAGATTTATAAGCAGGATAAGATTGGTAAGGGTATGTTGAGGGTTTATGTGAGGAGTAAATAACAACTATGAAACAAGATGTTAAAAAATATTTAAATTCTGGTAAGCAAACAGAAATAACAACAAAAATCACCCAAGTATCTGAATCAATAAAAGGGGAAGGTTTGGAATATATATTAAATGTTTTAGAGTGGTTGAATAGAAATATTAAATATCCTCAACCTGAGGGAATAGAAAAGAATGATATTTTCAGAAAAAGAACGGCGGACAAGATAACAAGTGATGGTTATGCCACTGGGTGTACGGATTTTGCCTTAGTGTTGGTAGCTCTTACGAGAGCCAAGGGAATACCCACAAAATATGTTGAGGTAATTAACAAGGATTATTTTGACGAAGGGGATTTTAATAAAGTAAGAGGTCATGTTTTTGCAGAATGCTGTGTTGGCGGTAGATGGGTGGGTGTTGATCCCATGGCGGGTTATATTAAGTATTCAACAAGATATCCGGGATTTGTAGTTTATGCAAGAGGGTTAGATTCGTGGGACCTAGGCATACACAATCTAGCAAGTTTAAGAGAAAAATTTTATAAATTTGCTATGGAAAGAAAGAAGAAAGAGAATGGATAAACCTCTGTGCGTTATTTGTGCATAGTGTTTATGTTGTTTATCCATTCCCGTTAGTTAATTCTTGGTTGAGCCTTGTTTCCTCGATCCTCTTTTTTACATGACTAAGAATAGTTTTTGTTGCCTCGCATTCCGTAGATTTTTCTAAAAATTGTCCGTTTGATGTATACCTTGTTGCAGTACAGCCATTGTTGCAGACGTTCAGCCATTCGCAACTGAGACAATCTTTGGATTTACTCTTTGCGATGGTCATGTAGCTTTCCCACCCTTTGCTTAGCATGATCTCATGAAAAGACTGGTGTTCAATGCTGCCCAAGCAAAGCGCTTCTATACCGGAAAGCTTTCCGCAGGGGTAAACTTTACCATCGGATTCTACGGAAAGAAACTTATGGCAACCGCTATCTCTTGAACAAATTCTCGGTGTGTACCCTAGAGCAGACTGCACATAGTGCATGAAGCTTCTTATTCTTATTGAAGGATCGTCCAAATTCCACCAACGGTCAAACACTGGCAATACGAACTGTGTATAGCTCGAGGGTGACAGGCCATAAGAAACAAAATCTGAGTCGATAGTTTCAAAGCAGTACGAAAAATCGAAGACCTTGAAGTTATCTCTCATGTAATCAAAAACTGCGATGGGATCTTTAAGAGCGGTTTTGGTAATAACAGCGCCTATCGCAAATTTAAGATCATGGTTTCTAAGATGGTTTACGCCATTTAATGTCTTGTTGTAAGAGCCCTCCCCATTTGAATATACTCTGTGTTTGTCGTGTAACCATTGTGGTCCGTCTAGACTTACACCTACCTTGAAGTCGTTTTCTTTGAAGAAACGTGCCCAATCTTTGGTTATAAGGGTGCCATTTGTTTGTATTCGATTTAAGAACTTGGCGCCTCCACTTTTTGCGAGTTGTTTCTGAATCTCAACCACTTTTTTGTAAAAATTTATACCCGCAAGCAGGGGCTCCCCTCCATGCCAGATAATCTCGTATCTTTCTTGACTGAACGCGAGAAAGCTTTCAAGCACGGATCTTAACAAGGAATCAGACATTGTCGATATTGTTCGCAGCCTTGATAGAGCTGGATCTTGGTTGTAGCAGTAATTACAGGTAAGATTGCACCTGCTACCCACTGGCTTGACAATCAGCGTTAATCTGGGCATAGCCTACTCCTTTTATTAACACTAGAGGGTGGATTTAAGTTCATTTGTAAATCCACCCTCGTGAACGGGTACCGCATAAGTTACTCCAATTCGCTGTCGCTATCATCAGAGTCAGCGTTGTCATAGCTATCCGGCGCGTCCGGGTACTGATAGTTGTCATAACCAGCAAACGACTCTGGTTGGATTACTTCATCAGTAACCAGTGCTATGATTTTAGCACCGCTCATATTAACCTCCTTTTTTGTTTGGATTTTGTTTGGGCCAATAATATATTCTTGGAGAATTGAAGTCAAATGTGGTTTTTTACCTATGCGGGAAACTTATATAGGTTAAAAACAAAAAGAAATCCCCGTTGAGGAAAAAACCCAGAACGGGGATCATCTGTTTAGTCTTGAGCGAAATAACACTTCATTGTTTTGCAAGCAAAAAAGTCAGCTCCCTCAAGGCTATCGCACGCTTTTTCGACTTCCTCAAGAGTAGCGTTATCGCCATCCTCCAGCAGTAGGAAGTAAATTTGCTCTGCGTGCAGAGGTGCTAAGGGATGATTACACGAGATATGGTAAACCCTTTGTTCTAAGCCGGTCATTTTATACTCTCCTTTTTGTCTAACCAAGATATTCTTTGGTGGCTTCCCTGATTTCGGAAAAAAATTCTACCACATATTTTCGTGGATCAAAAAGTTGATTTAGAACATTGATTGGTTTGATCCCATCAAACTCTATGATAGCAGGGGCTAGCGGGGCCTTTTGTTTGAGTCTTTTGAGCATATTCACGGTCGTACCGCTTCCTTGAAGGAACCTTGTTAGTTCCCACGGGAATAGATGAACATGTATCAATCGAATCGCTCCGTTTGGGAGTTGGTCCAGAAGCTTTTCCCAATCTTCTATCCTATCATCAGGGTCGAAACCGGGTCTTCGTGCATGCCAGGTGTCCCAGCAGACATGATATCCTTTTTCACAAAGAATGACGTAAGTTTCAATATCTGTAGATAATCCCGGATGTATCTCCAGCGCAAACTTTACAGATATGTAACCGGTTGTTTTTACGGCATTAAAGACGGCATTTGTGAAAACAGGGCTGGCTCGATTAACAAAAAGCACCCAGTTAGAAAATAGCGGGCCTTGTTTACGTCCAAAAAGCTGACGAGCAGCTGTTTCCCAAAAGGTTCCGAAATTCCAGGCATCCTGATAGGAAATCACTTTGCTTTCATAGCTTTCCAGTTTTGTGGTTTTCCAACCTCTCAAAGGAAGAAACTGAATGCCATCGAACCCTGCTTTTCCGGCTAATTTTATAGCTCTTTTCATGCCACCCGGACCATAAGACCACGGTAAAAGATTAACTACATTAATCCCGTACAGCCTGTTCATTGTTATCCCTCCTCAATATTATTATTTTGGTTGGGATTATACAATAAATCGTCTTAAAAATGAAAAAGCCTGTGCACATATTGTGTTTAGTACACAGGCCTTTATCATGCAGGATCGATAGTTTCAAAGAACG
>CAZHRD010000069.1:0-4116 GCA_964533985.1 uncultured Candidatus Saccharibacteria bacterium
AATATATTAATTTATGTTTCGATTCGGATGAGGCTGGTAAGAACGCTACTACCAGAGCTCTAACTCTCACTGAACCCCATGATTTTGAGGTTAAGGTGGCCATGATTCCCCAGGATTATTCTGATTTGGACGATTATTTAAAGAAAGATGCGGCTACTGCCAAAAAAGCTTTAAAAAACCCTATTCCCATTTATGATTTTTATTTAGCCAGTGCTCTAAAGATGTTCGATAAAAAAACCGCTTACGGTAAAAAGAAGATTGTTAACTATCTAGCCCCGCTTTTTTCCAAAATTAATAATGATGTAGTTTTGGACCACTACGTGAAAGAGCTTTCTCAAGAGATTGATTCCGGAGAAGAGGCCATAAGGTCGGCCTTAAAGTCGCCCCCGGAATACGTGGAAGACACGCCTAAAGAAGCGGAAGTGGCGGCTAAACTGCAAGAGAAAATGAAAAGATCTTCCGAAGACTATTTAGTGGCCCTTCTCATTAAGGGAGGGCTTGACACTATGGGACAATTCTTGTATAAACTTAGTCTTGAGGATATTGCCGTAGAGAGAAATCAGATTATTTTAACAGAGCTTACTAAATATTTAGATAGCAAGCCTGAACAATTTGATATAAAATACTTCACAGAGGCAATCGATCCTAGTTATAAAGAAATTATCTTGGAAATGTATCTTTGGGATTTTGGTGAGCTAGCGTCCAATCAGATTTTATTTGTAAAAGAAATAGAGTCAACTATTCAAAGGATCCAAATGGAATCCACTAAAAGAAAGTTGAAAAACCTTACAGAACAAATAAAACTGGCGGAACTAGAGAAAGATACCAAAAAACTTGAGGAACTATCCGAGGAGTTCAAGGAACTATCTAAAAAACTTATTTAATATGCCAAAAGCAAAACCAAGCACAAAATCAAAAAGTAAAACTCAATCTACTAAGGTGGCAAAAAAAACACCTGCAAAGAAGGTGGCTATGAAGAAATATCCTGCCAAAAAGGCTCCTGCCAAAAAAACACCTGCCAAGAAGGTGGCTATGAAGAAATCTCCTGCCAAAAAGGTTTCGGAAAAAAGCGCTACTACTTTAAAAAGTCCAAAGACAGCCAAAATAACTGAGGAAAAACCAAAACTAGACGACAAAGAAAGAAATATCAAAAAACTTACAACTATAGGTAAAAAACAGGGCTATTTAACCCTGGCTCAAATATTAGAGCTCTTTCCGCATGCTGAAGATGAGATTGATACATTGGACTTTTTGTACGAAAAACTCATGGAAGTAAAAATAGACGTTTTTGATGTGGAGTCCGACAAAGAGGCTGAGAAATTAGCTGAAATTGAAAGTATGGATCTTAAGACCCAGTCAGTTGATAAACGGGTTTCTTCTGATCCGGTTCGTATGTATTTAGGCGAAATCGGAAAAGTGAATCTCTTAAAGGCCGAAGAAGAAGTGGCTCTAGCAAAAAGAGTGGAAAAAGGTGACCAAGAAGCCGCCGATATGCTCGCCCAAGCCAATTTAAGATTAGTGGTTTCCATTGCCAAAAAATATATGGGGCGAGGTTTGCACTTTTTAGATCTTATCCAAGAAGGAAACATCGGACTTATGCGCGCCGTGGAAAAGTTTGACTGGCGCAGAGGTTTCAAATTTTCCACCTATGCCACCTGGTGGATTAGACAAGCCATTACAAGAGCCATAGCTGACCAGGCCAAAGTGATTCGTATACCGGTGCACATGGTGGAAACTATCAATAAATACAAAAAGATTGAAAGACAGTTAGAGCAGAAATTGCAAAGACCACCTACACCGGAAGAAGTGGCTAAAGTTATGGGCATCGACCCTATAAAAGCTCAAGAAATAGAACGAATTTCCCAAGACACAACTTCATTGGAAACCCCGGTTGGTAAAGAAGAAGACACTCGATTAAAAGAGTTTATCAAAGACGAAGTTACAGTTTCTCCGTTTGATTCGGCTAGTCAGGAATTGTTAAAAGGCCACATTGACGAAGTCTTAGAAACACTAAATCCCAGAGAAAGAAGAGTGTTGGCGTTAAGATTTGGATTAAAGGATGGTAGAACCAGAACGCTAGAAGAAGTCGGCCGCGAATTTGGTGTAACTAGAGAAAGAATTAGGCAAATTGAGGCTAAAGCGTTAAGAAAACTAAGACATCCTTCAAGAAGTAAGCGGCTTAGAGATTATTTGTAGTCTTTTCATAAAGAAAAAAGTGAATATAAAAAGATAGAGCCAGAGAAAAAGAAGTTAATAAGAGAAGAATTCCTCTCGCTTCAATTTCTCCGGCTCTTGGCGCTTGTACGCATGTCGTACCTCCTTTGCGCCTTATCGGTAACATGGTTGTTACCGTTAAAAATGTGTTGCCTTCACGTATCGGTTAATTATAAGACCGACAGCAACACAACAGTTGAAAGGGTGGGCATGCTGGACATGGGATTTAAGCCCTCAATAAATAAAAATATATATTGGTGTCCAGAACCCTCAACGAAACTTATAATACTATAAGTTACACTATTTGTCAATTGAGATACTAACCGCAGTTGGAGTTTTAACCTCACCCAGATTCTTGTAGATATAAACGTCAGATAAAGGAATTAAATTAGGTTTTGTCAGCACAAATTCGTTTACAAGCTCAAACTGTTCCGGATTGGCTAGCTTGTTTTCAAACTCAAACCATTTTTCATAATAGAAGGGGAATGTTTGTCTCACCGCCGGTCTTTTGTAATTTTGCAGAGGTCGGGAAGAAATGACCACGTAATGATAGTAATCGGTGTCAGCGGGTGAGAAATATTGAGCGCCCTCGTCCATATAAACCGGTAACACGTAAACCTTCGAAGCAGGAAGCTTGTTCATGGGATCCAGGCCCTCCTCGGTATAAACCAGCACTCTTTTTAAGGGGTCGATGTTTTGTTGTATCCACAAGTAAGCTTCCGATTTGGGTGTCCAGCGGGAAAACTGTTGTGTGAGAAGGATGGGGAAATAGAGGTACGTGCCCATGATGATCGAAAATAAAAATACAAATCCGATTTTGGAATTTAACTTTTCTTGTAAGTTGTAAAGACCGTAAGCACCGTACATTAAGACAGTCGGTAGTATGGGTAGCAGCCATCTTTCTACGCTTCTTTTTTGGAGCGAAAAAAAGATCACATACAATAAAACATTAGCCACTAAGAAAATGTGAAAGTGTTTGTTCTCCTTTAATTTCAAGGCTAGCACCTTGCCATAAATCGAAACCAATAATATCAAAGGCGTAGCTACCCAAGCCAAAATTTGCAAATACTTGAACGGATTTAGATCCACCGAATCAAACACCAGACCGGCTTCTTTGGTGAACATAGTCATGACTCTAAAAAAGAATCTATCGGAGAATATAAACGAGAACGGATTAGAGGCCATGAAGGCTAGAAAGGCCACCAAAGTCACCCCTAACATACCGCGGTAATCTTTTTTTACCAGGAAGACATAATAATAAATAGGTAGAGCTATGAGCGAAGTTATTTTAGTACCCACCGCCAGCCCAAAAAGAATACCCGTCAGTACTGAAAACAGGTTATCAGGCCCTTTTTTGTAGTACGTAAATAAGGTCAGATAAGAAAATGCCAGCAAAGTGGTTTGCATGATATCGGCGTTAACATAGTGGGCATGCACGATTAATTTCCAGTTTAGGGCGACGAGGGCCATGGTCAATAGGGTAACCTCCCGTTTTTGAAACATTTTCTGGGCGAGGGCACCTAGGGCGACAATAATAAACAGTGATACCAACGCGTTAATAACTCGAAGATAAACAAACAGCTCAAACTTGCCAAACCCCACACCCAGCAAGTTTAGGCTTTTGCTAAAAACCATATTAGCCACGGTGAAAAAATAAGCCGGGAAAGTGCCGTATACAAAAGAAATGGGAATGAGTTTGTAGTAATCGTTGTTTCTGATGATGTCCCTGAATTCATAGGTATATTTGATGGCTAATTCAGAGATCTCAGGTTCGTCAGCATAGAAGCTGTGGGGGAGCCCAAATTCAATATGATAGAGCCTGAACGCTAATCCAACCAGCAGGATAAAAGAAAATAGAAGGTAGTATTTTTTCGTCATTTTCCGGTAAGAATTTTTCTTGTT
>CAZHRD010000070.1:0-4106 GCA_964533985.1 uncultured Candidatus Saccharibacteria bacterium
CAGATAGACGACCCCGAACAAAAAAACCTGCTAGCTTCAGGACTGGTTTCGGCTATTAAGCAACACTTTGACTATTCTTGGGGGCCCAGGCTCGAATACTTATTAAATTACTGTGTTTTGACCTTGCTGGATGTACCCGGTACTACCATGATGGGTATCACCAGATTATTGGAAGACAAAAATTACCAGAACTTTATCTTACACTTTGTGAAGGACCCCATGGTCAAAAAGTTTTGGGAGCAGGAATACAAGGAGATGAAGGGTAATCAGAAATTAGTCACTGAAGCCATTGCTCCTATCCAAAACAAGGTCAACCGATTTTTAGCCTCCAGCACTATGAGAAATATTTTGGGTCAGAAGAAGTCTACCATTGACTTAGATGACGCCATGAATAACGGTAAGATACTCTTAATTAACCTCTCTAAGGGCAAGATAGGGGCCGACAACGCTAACTTATTGGGTGCTCTGCTTATCTCAAGGATACAGTTTCATGCTTTGCAAAGGGCTAACATCCCATATGAAGAAAGACGGCCATTTTACCTCTATGTGGATGAATTCCAAAACTTCGCTACCGGGAGTTTTGAAGAGATTTTATCCGAATCACGAAAGTATAAATTAGGGCTGTATCTAACGCATCAATTTACGGCTCAGCTACCCGAGGAAATGTTAAAAGGTGTCTATGGAAACGTGGGCACTATTGCTGCCTTTTCATTAGGTGCACCTGACGCCAATGCTCTAGCCAATGAGTTTGCTCCCTATTTTACAGCTGAGGACATCATATCTTTGGAAAGATTTGAGATTTACATTAAACTTATGATCGACGGTATGACATCGGTGCCTTTCTCAGGCAGGATAATGTTACCTTGGTTGGAAGAAGAGACCATCGTTCCAAAGACCGGTAATAAAGAAAGAGCACTCGAGCTTAGCAGAACCAAGTATGGGACTGATAGAGCATATGTGGAAGAGAAGATCTCAAAGTGGGTTGACTCTAAATTTGATAAAGGTATGGCTATTGCTTTGGAAAAAAGAAGAGAACTTCAAGAAAATAATTATTTAAATCATAAGGAGAACTAATGGAAGAAGAAGCAAAGAAACAAATTGAGGATCTGGTTAAGCGCATTGACGAAATTGAGTCGTCACTAAATGCTGCCAAGAGGATTCTAAATCGATTAAATGATGATTATTTGAAGGTAGATTATACTCAAATAGAAGGTATTGTGGGCAAATACGATGGAATTTATATGCAGGGTGAGGATGGTAAAAAGTATGATGTCTCGCAAAACTATGCCGCCAAATCCAAACTTGTTTTCGGGGATGTGCTTAAATTGATAGAAGAAGATGGAAAAAAGCTATATAAACAGATAGAGCGGGTCAAAAGAGAGCGTGTGGAGGGCATTTTGACCAAGAAAGAAGGGGAGTGGTACATTTTAACCGACCGTGGTTCTTACCGAATTTCAGATGCCGCGGCCGAATTTCAGAAAGCCGAAATAAATAGCCAAGCTTCCGCGTTTTTGCCGGCTGATAATTTAAATGCTCCTTTTGCAACTTTGGATAACGTAGAAGGCGCAAGTGTCATTAAAGGCAAAAATCCGGTTGATAATAGGGTAGTGGCTGAGAAAAATGAAGCCAATCTCAAAGATATTCATGATAATCAAATCAATCTCAAGAAAGTCCCGGATAAAAAAGTTCAAGCTGAACCCAAAGCTTCAGTCAAGCCCACGGAAAAGCCGGCGCCAAAACCGTCTGCAAAACCAACCTCAAGACCAGCATCAAAACCGGCGCCAAGACCGACGTCCGCTCCACGACCCGCAGCAAAACCCGTGCCAGCTCCGCGGCCAGCACCCAAACCGGCTGCCGAAGAACCAGAAGCAGAGATCAAATCCATCGATAAAGATGACCTAGTATAAGAGATTTATTGTGTGAGGGGATTATTCTTCTTCAACTTCTTCAAGCTCGGGGATTTCTATTTTTTCTTCACCAATCAAAGTGTCGCCTAAATATGGTCTTTCCCTTTGTTTTTCAGATTTGAAAATGGGTTTTTTACACATAAGAAGTATGGTGAAGTGATTCTCGTTAGGTTTTATAACACTGGCTGAGACATCAAAACCATCTTTTCTGGCGTTATAAACTGCGTGGACGACACCGTTATTGACCGTTCCAACCTCCTTTTTTCCAAGAAAAAAAGAGATCTTTGTTTTGTACGATTTAAGAACAAGTTTCTGACCCGGCTCCAGTAAAGATAGCAAACTTTTTGATGCGTCCAGATTGATGAGGGTAGTTGTACCCGGTTCTTTTATCAGGACTTTGGTGGAATTCTCTGTGGGTGCATTAGCTTTGCTATCTGCATTCTTTTCTAAAGCTAGTTTATAATTTTTTAAAGCAATAGGATTAATAGGGTCGACTTCCAAAACTTCTTTAAAGATCTTTTTTGCTTCCGAGAATTTTCTGATCTTAACATAAGCTCTGCCTAACCTAACTTTAGCGTTTTTATTATTTGGATCTTTTTCAAGGATTTTTTTGTTGAGGTCTACGGCTTCGTTCCAGTTTTTTTGGAGAGCGGCATCGATTGATCTTTTTTCGATCACCTGAATGTTGTCGTGCATACGTATGAAATTACCAAATTATTAATATTTGTCAATGTGGTAATATATCAACTATGAGCGGACACTCCAAATGGCACAACATTAAAAGAAAAAAAGGCATCGAAGATAATAAGAGAAGTAAAATTTTCACAAAAATGAACCGGTTGATATCGGTGGCAGCCAGACAGGCTGGCGGTGACCCTAATGCTAATCCGGGTCTAAGACTGGCTATTCAAAAAGCCAAAGACGCTCGTATGCCTAAAGAAAACATCGAGAGAGCTATTAAAAAAGGAACAGGTGAGTTGGGCGGAGCAAGCTTTCAGGAAGTAACTTACGAAGGTTACGGTCCCGAAGGTGGGGCGTTTTTGATTCATTGTTTAACTGACAATGCCAATCGTACCGTATCGGAGATTAGAAATATTTTTGGGAGGTTTGGCGGAAGTCTGGGAGAAAAAGGCAGCACGGCTTATGTGTTCGATCAAAAGACAAAAGAACCCACTTTTACCATAAATATTGCCGACGAGAAAAGAGCTGAAACGGTAGACCAGTTGATTGAGGAATTTGAAGATCATGATGATGTACAAGATATTTTCCATAATTATGAATTTAGTTAAGACGATGAACAAAGATAACTTACTATGATTGTATTAGGTATAGACCCGGGAACAGCCAGTATGGGTTATGGCGTTTTGAAATTAACGGAAGAAAGACCTATTTTGAAAGATTATGGTGTCATAAAAACCCATCCTGATCAGGATATGCACAAGAGGTTAGCGGTTTTGTACTCTAATTTGAATGATGTGGCGGCCAAGCATCACCCGGAAATGATCGTAATCGAAAAATTATTTTTTAACACTAATGCCAAAACCGCCATTACGGTTGGACAAGCCCGGGGGATATCTATGTTAGTGGCTGCCCATAATGGGGCCGATGTGACTGAGTACACTGCCCTGCAAGCCAAGAAATATTTGGCCGGTTACGGACGCGCTGATAAAAGTGAGATGCAGGAAGCGGTCAGGAAAATGTTGGGTAGCAGTACCACTATAAAACCGGACGATGCCAATGACGGAGTGGCCATGGCTTTGTGTTATTACCGATTAAATTTTTTGAAGTAATGAAGCTAAAATTAAACAAAAGACAAAAGTATTTTATACACGCCTTGGTACTTTTAGGACTTTTATATTATTTTTCAGGTTCAACTACACGTTTTGATCTAGCTTATGTGGGATTTGTGGTGTTGGTGGTGTTAGTGGGCTCGTACTTCACCCAAAGACCAAATTCGACCGTGCTAAATACACTGGCAACCGGGATCTTACCGGTGGCGCTGACGTTGGGTTTTGTGCTGTCTTATATTTACTTTCCTAATCTGAGTAAGATCTTTAAATTACTTTCCTTAGGTGTTTACACGTTCATTTTTTACATTGTTTCGTTGGTGAACAACGTGTTCTTAGTGGTCGAAACCAGAAAAGAAACCATGCCTTTGTACCGTGTGGCCACCACATGGAGCAAGATATTAATAGTGGT
>CAZHRD010000071.1:0-4101 GCA_964533985.1 uncultured Candidatus Saccharibacteria bacterium
CTGATACTTTACGGACTGCTTATGCTGAGAACGCTAAAGTATGAAAACAAATTTCTGGTGGCCGGCTTGGTAGGACTTTATGCCACTAACTTTTTCGGCTGGCCTACGGTTTATACCAGCCTACTGTTTTGGCTTTGGCTCTCGTTTATGAACATCGAATTTAAGAAAAATACTTCTCCATGATCTTTTGGATATAATCGTCGTCGAGTTGAAGCTTTTTTAAAGTGGCAGGTTCCGGTTGCCATCTGTATTTTTCAATATCCAATTCCAATTTTTCATTGACGTTAACCCCCTCGGCTAAAAGCAGATCTCTTTGGGAGTGCTTTTCGTGGTCTAAAAACACTGTACTTAACCTACCCGCGTTATTTACCACCCGCCACCAGGGGTATGTTCGACCATGAACATGCAGAATGTAGCCTACCTGCCTGGCACCACGCGCCACCCCGGCAATCAGGGACACCTGACCGTAACTAGCTACTTTTCCCAAAGGAATGCTAGCTACAACCTCTAAAACTTTTTCTTTGAAATTTTGCACATACTTATTATAAGGCCTCCGGGGTTGGGATTAAGTTATAATCGAACTAATGAAAAAAGCCATCTCACTTTTTTTAATTTTGGGCGTGTACTTATATTTGGTAGGCAAGTTTTTTAATTTGTATCTAGCTGATATGTACTTTGCTAGTTCGAAAAACTTGTTGAGCCAGGGCCAGTTGAAACAATCGGCGGATCATATTATAAAAGCGGTAAGGTTTAATCCATATGAACCTGCCTACAGACGACAAAAGGTCAAGGTGTTACTGGCCACCACGATTTTGCAGGACCAAGAGGATGTTAAGGGCCTTGCTCTTAAGGAATTGGTAGCTGCGCAGGAATTAAATCCCAAAAACCTGGCCACCTTAAGAAACAGTGTTCCGCTTTACTATTTGTTATCGGTGAGAGATACACAAAATTTAGACGAAAATTACATTACGGAAACCCGGAATTTTTATGCGGCGTTAAAAACAAATTATCCCAATGACCTGGGAGTATTCTCCGACATAGCCGAATATGAAAGAAAGTTAGGTCTAAGTGAAGATTTTGATCGTACCTATGAACAAGCTATGAAAATGCGACCTGACTTGGTGGATTGGTACGAAGCCTTTAAATAGGAGCATCGGGCGGCGCAAAACCCGGCAAAATATGCTACTATACCCCCTGCACAATAAAACCCACTAAATATAAAAAGGAGATCAGACATGAGTTCACGACGAACCGGTGAGTTACTAAGTAAGCTTATGGGTCTTACAAACTTTCAGCAGCCACTTAAAGTATTGGAACTGGATAAGGAACCGGTACGGCTACACGACATCATAAAGAGACGAAAGACCGCCCACATTTTAAAAGGTTTATGGAATTATAAAGTGGGGGATGAGGTCGTGTTAAGCTGCTTAGCGTTGGGTTTCTCACTAAGTTCAAAACTGGTTGAAGTCAGGCACACAACTTTTAGTAAAAGCAAAATATCGGATCGTGAATGCAGAGTGGCCGGGTTTCATAGCTACGAAGCCATGATTAGATCTTTGGGGGCTAAGCCGGATGAACAAGCCACCATTGTTTTTTGGGGAGGTCAAATCAAGGGATTTTTCTACGACCACCCTGAATGGTTATACCATATGAACGAAAAGTATTTAGAGCATTAGGATGACTAGACGGATTTCGCTTAAAAGGCGCCTTTTGGATTATATATTCAATGGGCGCCTGCTTTTTTACAAAGTCCCGTCAGTTACCACGCCGGTATCTAAAGTTGTATCGGTTTCCACTGTTTCAGCAGGAAGGACCTCTTCCGCGGGCTTCACGGTCTCCACATAAGCCTTAGACACCCAACCCTCCACCGTATCCGAAACCTTAATTCGTACCCACTCAACCCCATCTTCCAACAAAACATATTCATTACCCTCGTCAACTTTGGCTAGTTCAGCGGCGCCGGTGCTCGGTTCAGACCTAACTCGTAACCAACCCAAACCGGTAGGAAGGATTTTCACCATAGTTTCTTTGGCCCCACTCACAGTCACAGCACTAATCTTTGTCAAAGACTCTTTAGCGGCTTCAGTCAGCCCTGGCCCGTCAGAAATTCGTCCCAAAAAAGCACCCTTATCAACATCAGCAAATCCCTCAAACGTTTCCGGTTCCATGACCAAATCACCGCGGTCGTCAAAAATATTACCCTTATAATCCACGTAATAATCAAAAATGAGTTCTTTATTCATGCCCACGCCTTCAATATTTATGCCGCGGGTCTGATTCCAGTAGATCAGTGCCTTAACCCAAGTTTCGGTATCAGATACAATTTCGTTATTGTCCGAAGATACGTCAAACAAACCATCAGAACCTTCAAACTGGCTCACTTTGGAAGGCACCGGCATGGGGAACAATTTCACCGAAATATTGGACGTGTAGCCTTTTTGAATTCTTATCCTGGCTCTTTGAGGTTCGTAGCCCACACTTTCAACTCTAATATCATAGTCACCTTCGGTTAATTTGCTGGAAGTATAAGGCGTTTGGCCGATTTCCGTATTGTCTATATAAACTGACGCTCCCACCGGATCCGAAATTATTCTTAATACCACCTCAGAGTTGCTTTCGTCAAACCACAAGTCTTGCCCGGCCGAGAATAGATCAGAAATGCCTAGGTCCCTAAAAATGCCAACTTTGTGAATATATTTGTCGTTGTTGGATAAAAATTTAACGGTGGTTTCATAGACGCGGTTGGACGATTTTAAAGTCACTTTTTTAGTGCCCGGTTTGATTTCGGCCGAATCCAGAGGAGTTACACCCACGTTCTCATCATCGACAAAAACATCAGCCCGGCCATAGGCCAAATCTACCGTAATGGCGGACGTGCCGCCCATATTTCTTAAGGCTGTAAAGAGGGCTTTTCCGAAAAACACCAACAACAATACAATTAGTATCGCGGTAAGAAATATTAGTATATTTGAATATTTAGGTTTTCTTGACCGTCTTTCGATGGTCTGTAGTGTTGAAATTGACATATAATTTATGTTAGACAGGAATGTACATAGGTAAATTAGCACGTAAATGCTAAAATATCAATTGCGTTTTTGTTATTATGATAGGGTAGGAAGGCAAATTGTTAGGGCGCAGTGGCGAAGTGGAAACGCTGGGGTCTGCAAAACCTCGATTGCGGGGGTTCGATTCCCCCCTGCGCCTCCAAAAACTGGTGAAAAACACTATGAAATCAAGCGAAATCTTAGAAAAATATCTTAAATTCTTTGAGGAACGCGGGCATAAACAAGTCCCTAACGTTTCTTTAGTGCCGGAAAACGACCCTACGTTGTTGTATGTGAATTCGGGTATGTTTCCTTTGGTGCCTTATTTATCCGGCGAACCCCACCCTTTAGGTAAAAGAATTATGAATGTGCAAAGGTGTTTGAGGTTTTTTGAGGATTTGGAGAATGTGGGCGAAACTAATCGGCACACAACCGCGTTTCACATGTTGGGAAACTGGAGTTTGGGCGATTATTTTAAGGCCGAACAGCTGCCGTGGTTTTATGAGTTTTTGGTGGAGGTTTTGGGTTTGGATATTAATAAAATGTACGCCACCGTGTTTGCTGGGGACGATGATGCGCCTAAAGATGAAGTTAGTGTGGAAATCATTAAGGGTTTGTTTGAGAAATATGGGGTGGAGGCAAAAGAGGGCGAACGCATTTTTGCTTATGGAAAAAAAGATAACTGGTGGCAGCGCGGAGAGGCGGTGGGTGAGCTTGGAGGACCTGACAGTGAGGTTTTTTACTATATTGGGGAAGACCCAGACGGGGGTTTGGGCAAGGACCCAAGCCAGTTCCAAGGCGAGTTTATAGAGATCGGAAATTCTGTTTTCATGCAGTACATTAAGAGTGCCAACGGTTGGGACGAGCTGCCTCAAAAGAACGTTGATTTTGGGGGAGGCTTGGAACGAATGGCTATGGTGGTGCAGGGTAAGAGAGATATTTATCTGACCGACAACTTTTATCCGATTATTGAGAAGTTGGTGGAGATAAGCGGACTTGATTATGATGGTGCCAACCAAAAAGTGAGAAAATCCATGAGAGTTATAGCCGACCACAT
>CAZHRD010000072.1:0-4057 GCA_964533985.1 uncultured Candidatus Saccharibacteria bacterium
TTTTAGCCAGGGAACCACCAATAGCCGGTCCGATCAAAAACCCAAATCCAAATGCAGCGCCCGAAATGCCGTAGGCCTTGCTTCGATCCTCTTTAGAAGAAATATCACTCAGATAAGACTGCGCAATGACAGCGTTGCTTCCTAAAAGGCCGTCCATAGCGCGCGACAAAAATATCATAGGAATTGATCTTGAAAAGCCCAGCATGACAAAGCTTAAAAAGGTGGAAAGCTGGGACAGCATTAACAGAGGTTTTCGGCCGTACGTATCACTAAGTTTTCCCATAATAGGAGCCGAAACAAATTGCAGCAGCGAAAAAGTGGTTAGAATGAGGCCCACTGTTAGCGGTGTACCCCCTAAACCTTGTACATAAAAGGGTAAAAAGGGGAGGATGAGGGAAAAACCCAAGACTTCCGTGACCATGATTATAAAAATGGTGACGTACTCTTTTTTTCTAAACATCGGGGTATTATATCATCGGTTTGACACTGGGCATAAAAATTAGGCATAAAAAAGCACCTCTTGGGAGCGAAAGAGGTGCTGGTTAAGCTAAAATTATTTCAGGAGTAGATACCCGGCGATGCCGAAGACAAGAGTCATGATAAAAAATATAATCATGGATCTTATTTTGGAATCTCTCAAGCTCAACGCCTTTTTGTTAACTACATAATTTTGGAGTATTCGTAATGCAAACACAAAATCAGTGATTGCCAAAACGGCTGCAAGACAACCCCCACCAATCTTTACCCAGCTCATAATGCTCATTTTGCTCTCCTTATGATTTTATAATCTCAGTTTCTTGACTGTTGTTAGCAGATCCCGTTGGGAAAGGATAAAATCCCTCCCTTCTCCATATCAGAATATGAGATAGGCATTTTCCCATCACTGTGGATTTTGTGAAGGGGCAATTCTCTTGTGCTAAGAGACTGTTGTCAGTTATCCATACTTCGACCATCTGCCAGTTACCGTCTCCGAGGTATCTTTCCACAATTGACAGATTCCTATTCGTCATATCTAGCCCGGAGGTAACATCTATCAAAGTTCTAAACTCTTTTGTAAGTTTTTCTTGATGAAGAATTTGGTTTTGGCAGATAAAGCCAACTTTCTCCTTGAAGTAACCAACCCTTTCGAACGATCCGCCGCCGAAGCAATGTATGTTTTGAGCGTACCCCACTTCTGCTGTTTTATTTACCTCAACGACTGTTTTCTGGTCTTCCAGATAGTTTATTGTCAGGATTGTTCCACAAAAAGAAATGCAAACATTTACACAGAGACTTAAAAAAATGTAATAGAGCCTAATTTTCATTTCTAACTCCTATTTATCTCCGATAAACTTCCTTTTATGATATTTGAAAAGTGCTAGCGTATTTTATCCTATAGGAGGTAGATTGTAAAATTGCCATCCACCACAAACCCCTATACAATAAACACATATCAAGAGTGATAGTAGAGAATCGGCTCTTAGCTATCCGGCAACCGAGGCATTTAAGGGCTCACGGTGCCACATCCGACCTTATTTATTTACTAAGGAAGATATGGTCAATCGACAAAAAAATGCAAAAATATCCCAGTTTTATAAAAATTTTACGTCCGAATCTGTTTGCGCCGGTCATCCGGACAAAGTTTGCGATCAGATTTCTGACGCAATTTTAGACGAGGTCTTAACGCAAGATCTTAAGGGACGTGTTGCGGTGGAAGCTATGGTGACAGCCGATAGAGTGGTTATTGCCGGGGAGGTAACATCAGCGGCTGTTTCCAAAGACGCACCATCTAAAATAAATTTTAAACAGATAGCTGCCGATCAAATAAGACGCTTAGGTTATACCAACCCCGCTTTCAACTTTACTGACCAAAGTCCCATTGAAGTTTATATTCACGAACAATCGCCTGACATTTCCACGGGGGTTGATAATGAGGGCGCCGGTGATCAGGGCATGATGTTCGGGTATGCTTGTCGCGAAACCAAGGAGCTCATGCCGCTGCCCATTATTTTGGCGCATAAACTGGCGGAAGCCATTGATTTGGTTCGAACATCAAAGGCGCTACCATATTTACGCCCGGACGGAAAAACTCAAGTCACCGTAAATTACGAGAACGCCGCCCCGGTAAGTATCAGCAAAGTCGTGTTAGCGGTCCCGCACCAAGAAAATATAGGGGTATCACAGGTCAGGGAGGATTTGTTTAAACAAGTGGTCAAAAAAGTGCTGGGGGAATATTCGTACCAAATCTCTCCGGAGGACTTTATAGTTAACGGTACGGGTATATGGCACATTGGCGGGCCGGCTACGGACACAGGTGTGACCGGTAGAAAAATTGTGGTGGATGGGTACGGAGGTATGGCTAGAGTGGGTGGTGGCGCATTTTCGGGCAAAGATCCTACCAAGGTGGACCGCTCGGGAGCGTATGCGGCCCGATATATTGCTAAAAATATTGTAGCTCACGGACTGGCTGATAGAGTTGAGGTTGGTTTAGCTTATGTTATAGGTCAAAGGCGCCCGCTGATGGAGGAAATCGAGACTTTTGATACGGCCAAAGTTTCCAAAAAGGCATTACAGGATTTCACCGGCAAGCTTTTGGACACTAGTGTGCGAGGAATTATCGAAGGTTTAGACTTGCAGCGCCCTATCTACCTAAAAACCGCCAGTTATGGCCATTTTGGACGGGAGAGTTTCCCTTGGGAAGAGATTGTTAATATTTAGTCACAATTTTTAGATAACCGGCGTTTGCAACTTTCCGCTACAGAGGTCTATCATTAGTTAGACGCTATGAATATTTACCTTTTTATTGCAGCCGTACTAATCATATCTTTTGTATTTGGAAAAGTGATCGAGAAAATTAGAGTGCCTTGGATTTTTTCTTCGCTTTTGTTGGGTGCACTTCTGGCTATTTATAACCCGTTTGAAAAAGTTACTTCTTCAGAGCCATTTGAGATTTTTGCCAGGATTGGTATGTATCTGCTGCTGTTTTTGGTGGGGTTCGAACTTGATCTTAAAAAGCTCAAGAAAAAGGGCGCTTTTATTTTTGGTTCAGCCTTTTTTATCATTTTTTTGGAAGGTTTAACCGGGTCGTTGATCGTGCATTATGTATTTGGTTATACCTGGGTGGTTTCCCTACTGGTTTCCCTAAGTTTTGCCACGGTCGGCGAGGCTATTTTGATTCCTATTTTGCACGAATTTAACTTAGTTAACACCACTTTGGGTCAGCTTATTATTGGGATTGGCACCGCCGATGACTTCATAGAACTTCTTTTGCTATTTTTTGCCGTCTTTTTTGTGGGAACGCAAAATCAGACCAACATTGTGTCCATCATTATTTATCTTGTTATTTTGGCATTGCTGACCATTGGCTTTAGAGTATTTGGCCGTGAACGTGATCGGTTCAAATTTGCCAGTATCGAAACCCTATTTCTTTTTATTTTGTTTGTGTTCTTCCTGTTTATTGGTGTAGGCGCCCACGCGGATGCAGCACCCTTGGCGGCTATTTTAGCCGGTACCTCCGTGCGGCTTTTTATTAGAGACGAACGTTTGGTTTTTGTCGACAATGAAATAAAATCGATGGCCTATGGATTGTTCGCGCCCTTGTTTTTTGTGTGGATTGGTATGGAGCTAAATGTCGGGTACATCATTTCCGCTCCGCTGCTCATACTTTTAGTGGTTTTGGTTTCCAACGGTGTCAAAATATTGGGTAGCTATATTGTAGGCAGAAAAGCGCTTGGTACAAAGGGATCTATTTTGCTTGGGATTGGATTGTCCGTTAGATTTAGCACCAGCATTATTATCATGAAATTCTTGTTCGACCATAATGTGGTTGGGTATGATATTTTTTCGATTGTGATTGCCTCAAGCATTGTGTTTCAATTTGTGATTCCTATACTCTTTTCATGGCTGGCCTCAAAGTGGGGGTTTTCCAGAGAACAAGGGCCTGTCCGGCCGGCCGTGGCCCGAAATGCGCGATCTCACCGCCAAGAACCTCAGGGCCATCGGCGAGATCGGCGCCCGCTACGGGGTGCGTTTCTACCTGGAGCCGATCAGTTGGGCGCCGCTGCATTCGCTGGAGCAG
>CAZHRD010000073.1:0-3925 GCA_964533985.1 uncultured Candidatus Saccharibacteria bacterium
ATACAGCAAAAACTGAAGTTGCTAAAAAAGAAGCTGTGGGCCTTTTTTGGAAAAAGGTTTTAGGTATTTTGGAAACCGAATTAAATCCGGTGGCTTACAATACCTGGGTTAAAAGTATAGTAGCCGATAAGCTCACAACAAACTCCGTGGAGCTAGCTGTCCCCATGGAGTACAACCTCAAACAATTGGAAAAGTATAACTCTCTCATTCAGGATGCGGTGAACCGGGTGGGGGGTGCCAAAATCAAAATAGAATTTGTCATTAAAAATCCCACCCAAAAAGAAGTAAAACTAGAAGACAAAGATCTCGGTCCTTTATTCGAATCAAAAAAACAACTCTTAAGAGCCGATCCGAAGGTGGTCTCAAGAGCCGGACTCAATCCAAAATTCACCTTTGAAAATTTCATCATGGGAAACAGCAACCAACTGGCTTACGCTATTGCCCAAGCGGTTTCAGAAAAACCGGGGGAAAGCTACAATCCTTTCTTTTTATACTCAGGAGTTGGTTTAGGTAAAACGCATCTCACCCAAGCCATCGGTAATAAGATCTTGCAAAACAATCCCAAAACCAATGTGGTTTACACCACCGGGGAAAGTTTCATGAACGAATTGATAGAAGCCATCCAAAGCGGCAAAGGCCGGGGAAAGTATACGTCTAATGAGTTTAGGAATAAATTTAGAAAAGCCGACGTCCTATTGATCGATGATATCCAATTTATCATTGGCCGGGAATCAACCCAACTTGAGTTCTTCCACACTTTCAACGCTTTATACATGGCCGGAAAGCAAATTGTACTTACCTCTGATAGACCTCCCAAAGATTTCAACAGCCTTGAAAAACGTATAACTTCGAGGTTTGGCAGTGGTATCATTGCCGACATTCAGTATCCGGATACGGACCTTCGCACCGCTATTCTAAGAACCAAAAGAGACATTAACCGTGACGACATTTCCAACGAGGTCATAGATTATATCGCCCAATATGTGAGCACCAACATTAGAGAATTAGAAGGCGCCTACTTACAAGTACTCACCACCGCTAGTGCTTCCGGTCAAACGCCTACTATGGAATTGGTAGAAAGCATTCTTGGAAAAAATATGAAAACCCAAAGGAAAAAGTCTCTCACTCTTAACGACATTTTAAAAGAGGTGAGCAAATATTTTTCGATCAAAACAGCTGATATCAAAGGCCAAAGAAGAACTAAAAATATTGTCATACCAAGACAAGTAGCTATGTACTTGATGCGCGAACTTACCGACGAGCCCCTTATGAGCATTGGGGAGTTTTTAGGCGGGAGAGATCACACCACCATTATGCACGGCATTAAAAAGGTCGAGGATGAAATATCGGAAATGACCAAAACCAGACAAGATGTGGAAAATGTGAAACGGATGCTATAAAGGTGTGCACTTTGAAAGGTACACTTTGTGGATTGTTCTTAATAATATTTCTAGGACTATAAGGTGTGTGCATATATCCCACACTTTTTGAACATTTTTTTCCACTAAAAATTGGCAGTTATCAACATTGGCAAAAGCTTTAGATTGGGGAAGGAAGAAGTTAAAAAACTAGATTATGGTCGAGGTCACAGCTTCTAGCATGTTTTCAACATATGTTTATGAAAAAAGTACCGATACAAAAGGAAATAGGGAAAGTCTACACAAATCCACCGTACTACTACGTCTGCTACTTATTTTATATATATAATTTACTAGTATGATTGTGTAAAAGGTTATGTATATATTTTCAATCTTAATTTCAAAAATCACATACGGAGTTATTAAACTTTTAAAGATTGGTTCAGGATACACTTGGCCCGGACATATTATTTTAGAACTGTTTCCTAATACTTTAAAAACAATCAAAAACAAGTTACCAGACAAAGTAATTATTATTTCCGGCACGAATGGTAAGACCACTACCGTTAAGCTCCTTAAACATATTTTGGAAAAAGATGGTCTGAGAGTGCTTAGCAACGATACCGGCGCCAATCTTATTAATGGTGTTGTGTCGGCCGTTCTTTTGAATTCCAAGCTAGATGGAAAATTACCTTTTGATGTGGCTGTGTTTGAGCTAGACGAACTTAATTTAACCGATTTCTTAAAAGTAGTTTCACCGACTGTACTGGCGCTATTAAATTTATCCAGGGATCAATTAGATAGATACTGGGAAAAGGAAGTAATTTTGGAAAGCTGGAGAAAAGCTGTCGACGGTTTGAATCCGGACACATTGCTGGTGCTAGATGAAACTCAGGACAAATTTGACGATCTGGCCAAGGCCCACAAAGGTAAGGTCGATTATTTTAATAGCTCGAAAGATAATTTGAAGGGAACTAAATTGGCCGGTTCCTTTAATGCCAAAAATGTTAATTGTGCCTTGTTGATGGCAGAAGAATTGGGGGTTGAGAAGACTAAAGCACATAGTAGTCTATCAGATTTTAAATACGCTTACGGCCGGGGTGAAGTTTTTGACTACAAGGGTAAAAGACTTCAAATATTGTTAGCGAAAAATCCGGAAAGTTTAAATCAAAACTTAAAACTTATCATCGAAGAAAAACCAAGATATGATGCACTGTTTTTCATATTAAATGACAACATACCTGACGGAAGAGATGTATCGTGGATCTATGATGTTAACCCCGATCTGTTAGCCGAGGTGTGCAAGGAGCACCAAGTTTATGTTTCAGGGACAAGAGAGTTGGATATGGCTATTAGGTTGGGCTATGCGGGGGTGGACTTGCCTGAAGATAATATTGATTCGAATATTAAGAACATAGTTTCGAAAATACATAAACAAGAAAACATAAGGAAAGTGATCGTGCTGCCAAACTATTCGGCTATGCTGGATTTTAGGAAAGTTGTGTTGGGAAAGAAAATATTATGAAACTAACCATAGGCTATTTTTATCCTAAAGAATTAAATCTCTACGGCGATACCGGCAATGTTGAGATCCTTCTGGCCAGGGCCAAGAGAAGAAATTTAGAAACAGAGTTGATTCAAATAGATTCATCGACCCAACTAGACAAAAGCTTGATGGAGAGGATAAACCTTGTTTTTATGGGTGGCGGTCCCGATGCCGGTCAAAAGGAAATGTATGGTGATCTGGTATTGAACAAAGGACCTTTCCTAAAAGAATATATAGAAGCCGGTGGCGCAGCTTTGCTCATCTGCGGGGCTTATCAGCTTTTAGGCAATTATTATAAATCAGCTGACGGTAGTGAACTTAAAGGTTTAAGTATTTTTGATTTGTACACTAAACACTTTGGACACGACAAAAAAAGATGTGTGGGTAATATTATCTGCCGTCTGGACGACTCTGTTTTAGAGGACCCTCACTTTAAGGCTGTCAATAAAATAGGAGAGGAGATTATCGGGTTTGAGAACCACGGCGGGAGAACCTACTTAACTAACGGTGGAGAACTAAAACCATTCGCCCAAGTTATTGAAGGTCACGGCAACAATTCGGAAGACAAAACGGAAGGCGCCCACTACAAGAACGCTATCGGCACTTATTTTCATGGACCTCTACTCTCAAAAAATCCCCACCTGGCTGACTACCTTATTATCAAAGCCTTGGAACTGGAAAAACTTGATGATTTAGACGATACTGTTATTAACAAAGCTCACTCTGCCCTTATTAAAAGATTTAAATAATGGCAGAAAAACTTAAAAACACACTTTTTTACATAATTATCTTTTTATTGCCTTTAAATATTGGTTACCACTTTCTTATTAACGAGGCTTATATTGGAGGTTTGCTAATCGATTACCTAATTCCCACTTTGTACATTCAGGACATTTTAGTGTTTGCTTTTTTGGTGCTGAGCAGAAAAGAGCTTTTTAAACAAAAAGATAAGTTTTTGGTATGGTTTTTGTTCTCGGTTTTATTATCAGTTATTGCCTCCATGTTCGTTGCATCTTCCTTA
>CAZHRD010000074.1:0-3880 GCA_964533985.1 uncultured Candidatus Saccharibacteria bacterium
TAGTCTCAAAAAATGAGGCCACAGATATTGGGAATCTAAGAAAGATTTTAGACAACGCTGCCCAAAAATATCTACAAGACTGTTTAGAACCGGTATAGATACATTAGGAATAATACCCTCCAAGGTTTTTGGAATTCCAACTTGGGGGGTATAATTTTTCCTGATGACAAAATTAGCCG
This sequence comes from uncultured Candidatus Saccharibacteria bacterium, assembly GCA_964533985.1. Taxonomy (GTDB): domain Bacteria; phylum Patescibacteriota; class WWE3; order UBA101185; family UBA10185; genus CAYSWS01. The sequence goes on from CAZHRD010000074.1 coordinate 180, forward strand.
ACAACAAAAAAAGAGCTATCGAAGTAGCCAAACTTTTAAAACAGGAACACCCCAAACCAAAAACAGAGTTGATTCATAAAAATGAGATGGAACTAGCAGTGGCGGTTATGCTCTCTGCCCAAACTACGGACAAGAAAGTTAATGAGGTTACTAAAGACCTTTTTAAAAAGTACAAGACTTGGGACGATTTTTCTAACGCAAACTTAGAAGAATTGCAGGGTTTAATAAGACAGGTAAATTTTCATAAAGGAAAAGCAGAAAGAATTATTAAAGCAGGAAAAGTCGTTTCAGAAGAATTTGGTGGTAAGTTGCCACGAGATATAAAAAACCTCATCAGGATACCGGGTGTGGCTAGAAAAAGTGCTAATGTTATTCAGCAGGAACTTTGGGATATTTCGGAGGGCATAGTGGTGGACACGCACGTCACCAGAGTGAGCAACCGGTTGGGTTTTACCAAAAATAAAGATGCCGTGAAAATCGAACAAGACCTTATGGAAATTTTTCCAAAAGAAACCTGGAGAAACATTTCCGGCGCGTTTGTGATGCATGGGAGGTATGTGTGCAAAGCGCGAAAACCGGAATGCACCGCGTGCATTTTAAAGGAAGTTTGTCCGTCCGCGTTTGATTTCTAGTTTGATTTCTAGCCTGATACTTATTCTTCAGCCGGCAGCAAGGCTTTCAGATCTTCGGGCAATTTACCCACCATAATACTGGCTCTAATGGGATTACCTTCATTCCTGTATGTCCAAAGACCGTATTTTCTCAATTCTAATCTGAACTCAAAATATTCTCCCGGTTGCAAAATTACACCTTTATTTAGGGCTTCGTATTTGTCCATGATTTGTGTCAGAGTGATTTCGCTATCGGAGTTATTTGAGAACCTTACCAGTTGGCCGGCCGTAGCGCTGCTGTTTCTGGGGCTGAAGTTTCCGTCCACAAATTCAATTTCTTTAATGCCAAATCTTTGATCGACCGTAGTGTAAATATCCGTGAATTGTTGTTGAGCTTGTTGTTCCTCCTTTAAAACTTTATCCTCTTTTAGTTGAACCACATTGACGTTTTGGGCCATTAATTCTTGTTCGATCAAGCTTTTTAGATCAGCGGGATTACCAGCCACTATCTGTTTACCGTTTATAAAAAAGGTGGGAGTCGAATTAACACCCAGACTTTTTCCATAACTAATATCTTTCTGGACCTGAGCCGATAAACCCGGGTCATTAAAATCTGTCCTAAATTGTTTTAGGTCCATGTCCAAAATATCAGCGTATCGTACAAAGTCACCTTCCTGTGTTTTGTCAGGATTTTGAAATACCATATCAACAAATTCCCAAAACTTGCCTTGATTTCCTGCCGCTTGAGCGGCTCGAGCGGCGGGTTCGGCTCCTTGGTATTCGTCAAGAGGGAAATGTCTAATAGCCCAAGTAATTTGGTTGGGGTAAGTTGCGACCAGCTCCTTCATGGTTTCGTGAAAGATCTTACAAGCCGGACATTGAAGATCAGTGAACTCGACTATAAAAAGTTTGGCTGTATCGGGACCAACAAAATTTGTGTGTAAAGCAATGAGTTCATCTTGGTCGGTTTCAATCAAAGTTGGTGTGGTGGGTGGCCTGAGTTGAGAGGTGATTATGATGACCGCAAAAATAATCACAATCGAAAGACCGATCAATAGCACGGGCATATTTCTTTTGAATAATTCTTTTAATGAGATTGCCATTCCGAGAGTTATTTTAGCACATTCGTTTTTTAGAGCTTTTTGACTATTTCTTCGATTTCTTGTCTCGAACGAAGACCGTGGACAGCCCCAATCTCTCTTATAACATAAGACGCGTTGATGGCGCCCCATTGTAGAGCTTCTCTCATGCTCTTACTGTGGAATAGGGCAGCCACAAAGGTGGCCGCAAAACAATCACCGGCGCCGGTTTTGTCCATAACGGGTTTGTCTAACATATAGGAGGCCACTTTAACCATCTCTTTGCCATCGTGGGCTGAAGCTCCGTTGCCGGCTTCGGTAATCACCGTTAATTTAGGACCCAGTTCCTGGAGTTTTTTGTGGATACCCTCCAGGTCGCCATCGCCGACAAATGTCACCGCCTCATCTTTGTTCAAAAACAGCACGTGAGCTACCTTAAGCACATTTCTTAAAGATTCCAGACCGGCTTTCATGTGAAAAGTGCCCGGGTTGAAAGCCACTCCAATGTGAGGATTTTTGTTTAAATATTCAACCAGTTCAGCCTGAAAAGTTTCAAAACCGGGATTCACCGACGTATAGTAGATCCATTTGGGCTCAGGCCAGCCGCGCATTTGATACGGTCTGACTTCATGGTGCGAAAATATAGTGCGTTCGCCGTTATAGACAATAACGGGATTTACACCGGTTTGAGAATTCTCATTTTTGTGAACATAATCTGTGGTCACGCCGGCTTGGTTGAGTTCGCTAATAATCTTTTCGGCCTCTTCGTCGTCGCCGGTCTCAGCGTAAATGGCTGTTTTTAAACCGAGTAGAGTTGTTGCCAGAGCAACATTGACGGCGTTACCGGCAATATTGCTCATCTCGCTTGTTACCGGTATTTTGCTGCCGTGGTAAAAGCAGATTCTGGGATGGATGGGATCACTATCCTCAGTTACTTCGTTAGCCTCAATTTTCATGTACAGATCTATGCAGACATCCCCAATGGTAAGTAGATCTATGGAATTATTTTTTGGCACGGGCAGATAGGATTAAACTTTTTACTTTTTTGACAATGCTGGCACTGTTTAATTCATATTTGGTCATAAGATCATCATAGTCACCGGATTCGGTAAAGACATTTTTAATTCCCAATCTTAATATTTGGGTAGGATACTTTTCCGACAGTAATTCGGCCACAGCACTTCCTAAACCTCCGATAACTTGGTGCTCCTCAACCGTGATGACAGCGCCCGTTTTGATGGCCGCTTTCAAAATCGTGTCTTCGTCTAAAGGTTTTATGGTGTGGCAGTTAATAACTTCTACGTCGATCCTGTATTTTAATTCAAGTTCACGCGCCGCTTTGAGGGCTTCGTAAACAATAGGACCGTGAGCAATGATAGCCGCGTCCTCGCCCTTTTTTAAAACTTGGGCTTCTCCTACATGGAAAGGGGTTTTGGCCGTAGTGAAAATGGGTGATTCGTTTCTGTTTAGTCGAATATAGACCGGTCCTTTGATCTCAGCCGCTGCCAGCACCGCCTCTTTAGCCTGATTGTAATCAGCCGGTGCCAAAATGGTCATATTAGGCAAAACTCTCGTTAGGGCGAGATCCTCCAAACCCTGATGCGTGGCACCATCTTTATCGGCCGATAAACCGGCATGAGTACCCACAATTTTCACGTTAACATTTGAATAACAAACCGAAGCTCTGATCTGTTCCCAGTTTCGTCCCGGAGAAAAAACCGCAAATGAGGTCAAAAAAGGTATTTTGCCGTTCATGGCTAAACCCGCCCCCACACCCACCATATTTTGTTCGGCTACACCTACCTGCACAAATCTTTTGGGAAAGGCTTTGGCAAATTTATCGACTCTGGTGGATTCCATGAGATCGGCCGTTAGCACCACCACATCTTTATTTTCTTTTCCCAACTCCAACAAAGCATCACCAAAACCATCCCGCGTGGAACCGGTCTTTATATTGGCATAAAAAACGTTTTTACTAAGTTGCAAACTATTATTAAGCATTACTCACATT
>CAZHRD010000075.1:0-3863 GCA_964533985.1 uncultured Candidatus Saccharibacteria bacterium
AAAAAACCGGCCTAGACATTGAAGATAAATTTTTGAAATTTGACGGACGTCCCATTTATGTTGAGGAAGTGATCGAAAAAATAAATTCGGTCCTGGGGAAAGGAGCTAAAGCATGACCACATTAAAAGACTTACAAACACCTTTTGAGCCAAATTGGTGTCCCGGATGCGGAAATTTACCTTTGTGGGCAGCTTTTAAGCAAGCCGCGGTAGAGGAGGGTTGGGATAACACCAACACCGCCATTGTGGCTGGGATTGGATGTCACGGACACATCATAAACTTCACCAAGATCAACTCTTTTGAAGGTTTGCATGGGAGACCGGTGCCGGTGGCTTCTGGTGTAAAAATGGCCAATCACAGATTGAATGTGTTTGTGTTTGGCGGTGACGGCGACCAATTAGGCGAAGGTGGAAACCACTTTATCCATGCTTGCCGCAGAAATCATGATATTACCATTGTCTTGCACGATAACGGTTTATACGCCTTAACCACAGGTCAAACTTCACCAGCCACACCTCATGGGTTCAAAACTAAATCGACGCCTCAAGGTAACCCCGATTACCCGTTTATGCCGGTGACTTTAGCGATTGCGGCAGGAGCGACATTTGTGGCCCGGGGATTTGCCGGTGATATTGAGAAATTGAAAAACTTATACATTGAAGCCAACAAACATGAAGGTTTGGCTATTATAGACGTATTGCAGCCCTGCTTTACCTTTAATAAAGAATTTACGCACAAATTTTATCAGGACAACGTTTATTATCTTGGTGACGATTATGATCCTACGGATAAAACAGCTGCGTTTGTGAAATCTCAAGAGTTTGGGTTGAAGTCTATTCCATTGGGGGTTTTGTACAGGGAGGAAAAGGTTTCTTATGAAGCTGACCTGCCCCAACTAAAGGAAACGCCTTTGATAGAGCATTCTCCGGTGCGAAAAGATTTGGATGAGTTGTTCAAAGAGTATATTTAGCAAGGTGCAGCGCTTGCGTGGGTGCGTACTAGAGCAAATTGTTGCGTACAAGCCGCTGAGACTATATCCTTAAGTGTATGAGTGATTTTACCCAAAACGATAAAATCGTACAGATTGGTAAGTATAAAGTTCAAGTTGTTAGAGATCTTTGTATAGGCGCCGCTTCCTGCTTGGCATTTTCCCCGGATTCGTTCCAATTGGACGATGAAAAAAAGGCAGTTGTGAATGAAGCCAGCCAGGACGAAGAAAACTTGATCATGGCCGCACAATCGTGCCCGACCAAAGCCATTATTGTGGAAGATACGGAAACAGGCGAACAAGTTTGGCCTGCCTAGTATTTTTGTAGTGTCGTTTGCGTAGTGTAGTCTGCCCGGAAAACTTGCCAGGTTTTTTAAATAGAAATGGAAAAGGATGAGTGTTTATCGGCGTTTGATAATTGTCGATGGCACTCATCCTTTTTTGATTACTCAAATTTCTTGAAGGTTTCTAGAACCTGCGAGTTTGTTTTGGCAAGCGCGCTATATTCGTCATCATTGAGCAGTCTAAACGCAAAACCTTGGTGGATGGCAACCTTGTCATCCTTTTTGGGAATGCAGCCAAAATAAGATTGTTCAAACTTTGCCTCAATCTGTACCGATTTATATGACAACCCTTTCGTGCCCGCGTCTAGCATGATTGTTTGCGCAAGAAGTCTGCCACTACCGTCTGCTTCTATGACAGTACCCTGTCTGACCATGCAGTCTGTGACACCGCGAGCGGAATCTTTCTCCCCGGCGCTGATAAAACCGGTCAAGAAGGTGTGCCATGTATGAAATGGCATGAACGGTTTGGGTGCGCGTTCCCGCATCTCGTCAACCATTTCCGGAATCATCCCCATATTTTTGAGTTCATCTAGCACCCACGGGTACCTAACTCCACTAACCTCAAGGCCAAAGAAGTTTTGTTCATACCTTTCCAAACCCAGGCAATAAATCTCAACATTCCTGATGTGAAAGGGCGGTTCACCGCTGTACTTGGAATTGGCGACTAAGTGGGGCGTGAGAGTTTTGAATGTTCCAAGCAGTTTTAGCAACCTTTCTTTGTACTCGTTACTACCGGACAAGAGAAACTTGACCATTAATATAATATTTTGTTCCCTGGTTTTGGTTTCGTCGTCTCCGCATGAGCCGCTTTTGTAAGCCGGTAAAGAAAACAAAGTTGCTAGTCTTAATCCTTCCATGATTGGGTCCATTTGTTGTGTCATAATAATTTCTCTCCTTTGAATAATTAATTTGGTCTTCTTGTGTGGTATCTTAAAATAAAATCGTATGAAAGTCTATGTGTTTGGAAATCAGGATCATAAAGAGGATAGTGCCGCTTTTAATGTAGCGGAGACAATTTTGGTCGAACCTTGGGCCGCCGAGTTTAATTTGGATTTTATTTATGTAAAACCAAACGAGGATCTGCCGTTTGTAGGAGAAGACAAAGTTGTGATCTTAGATGTTGTTAATGGCATAGGTGAGGTAAAGCTAATCAAGGATGATGATTTGGAACGAATTAAGTTACACGAGTCGTCCACAGTGCATGATTTTGATTTGGGATTTCAAGTAAAATATTTAAAAAAGCTTGGAAAACTAGGTGAGGTTTATATCATTGGAATTCCCATGGAGGGAAATATAAATTATGATTCGATCCACTCAATTGTCAAAAAGTTGGTGGCGCAAGACATGCAGGGATCATAGGCTCGAATAATTTTTTCAGCGTCTAGTTTTAACGTTTCTTTATCTTTGTCCAAATTTTCCTCAAAATATTTTTTAAGGTCGTTTTCTATGTTTATTTGGTTTTGAGCTGTGGGTACGATGACATCATAATCTGTGATCATGCCTTTTTCATCAACTTGAGCCATGTGGTATAAAATCCCGCGTGGAGCCTCAACCACACCCACACCTAAACCGGCCTGAGGCGGTTTTCTAATTGGTTTTTCGTCTTTGATGTCAGCGTTTTTTAAGATTTCTAGAGCATCGTCAATACAGTACAAGATTTCTATGGCTTGAGCCAAGTTATTGTGAAAAACGTTATTTGACGGGAACACATCCAGAATTTCGCCCAGATCCTGTTTGGTTTGGGGATAAAGCTGGTCTTTATTGAAGTTAATTCGTGCCAGAGACCCTACCAGGTAGTCTTCGTGTTCGTCAGAGAAAATATAGCCCTCGGCTTGAGAATAGGGAATGACCACAGACTTTAAAAAGTCATGGAAATTTTCTTCGGGTACTCTTTTTCCGCTTGAATTTACAACTTCGCCTTCCAAAAATTCGAACCTATCTTTGCCGCGTATGGCTAGGTAGTCAGAATTTCTAACCAGTTCTTTTTTCCAATCGTAGAAAACTTTTACGCCCCTAAGAACTTGAGGCCTGATTTTTTCTAAGTCAGCAATCAATTCAGGAAATTTGGAAGCGTCGGGGGCTTTAATTAATCCCCCCACAGTTGGATAGGGTGCGTGGATAGCGGCGCCTATGATAACGTCAGAAATTTTCGAACCGACTCTTTTTATGTCAAAAGAATCGTGCAAAAGAATATGGCCGAAATCATTTTCGTCATCAGGAATATCTAAAATGGAATCGATTTCTAAAACATCAGGCAAAACAAAGAAGTACAAATGGAGAGCGTGGTCCCTGATCATTAATGCATCATAAGCTAGGCGTCTCATGTCCTTGGATTGTTGAGAAATTTCTATGCCTTGGGATTTTTCTATGGCTTCCAGAGAGGCAAAAAGATGGGCCACAGAGCAAGTCCCACAAATCCTTGATAAAAATGAGGATGCAGCTACAAAGGGCTTGCCTTTAACAGCTTCGGTGTAAAATCGGCGATAATCTTTAATGAGAAATTTTAAGTCTTCAACCTTTCCGTCAGTAAT
>CAZHRD010000076.1:0-3778 GCA_964533985.1 uncultured Candidatus Saccharibacteria bacterium
GCGTTAGGAGCAAAGTTGCTAATAGAAATGTGGATTTCCCAAAGAGCTACGTTTTCTAAAGAACCTGGTTGTATATCAGCGTAAACCTGCATCATGGGCTGGCTTGCGTTGAATTTTAAAGACAACCGGGTTCTTTATGATTTACTACAGGCTGGTTGTAGTGACAACGCCGGCAATCTGAGCGTATAATTACGGCCTGATGAGAAACGAATACATATCTATCTTCAAAAGCGTTGATTTTGCCCAAAGAAAAATACCTCTTATTATCCAGGAGTCTGATGAGCCCGGTCCTGTGGTTTGGGTGGTGGCCGCTATCCACGGCGACGAAGTCACCGGTACCGAAACTGTGTTACGAATCAATAGCTTTTTAAAAAGGCATCGACTTTTGAAAGGTTGCGTCTACAGCTTGCCCATTATGAATCCTATCGGGTACGAGCAAATAAGCCGCTATGAACCTTCCGGTTCTTTTGACCTAAACCGCTGCTTTCCCGGAGACCCCAAGGGCAATATTGGCGAGAGAATTGCCCATAAAATATATTCCAAAATTGTGAAAACAAATCCCGCGTTGGTCATTGACCTACACACAGACACCATGGAATCGATACCTTATGTTTATCTGGATCAGGTTCTAGATCAAAAAGACGCTCCCATGATAGATACACTTATGAAATACTCTGAGCTTACCGGCATAAATTATTTTGTCGAAAATAGCAAAAACTATGATGACGACCTTACAAACTCCATTACAGGCGCTTTGGTCAACATGGCTAAAATTCCGGCTTTCACACTTGAGCTGGGAGGACCTTTGGTAGTTAGCAATAAATTCGTGGAGATTGGCTTAAATTCCGTGAAAAACCTATTATCGTCCCTAGGCATGATCAAACCCATTGAGCCTTTATGGCAGTATCCGAATAAACTGGCGCTGGACCCGGTGTATGAAACGGTCTGGGACCACTACTCACCTGATTATTCCGGTATTATCGAATATCAAGTTCGTGCCGGTCAAATGGTAAAAAAGGGAGATACGTTAGCACGAATTAAAAATCTTTTTAATAAAACCATTCAGCTCATTGTCGCTAAAGAAGACTCCGTGGTGATTTCATATGCCGACCAATCCATCTGCTTTCCCGGTGAGGAATTAATTATGACGGCTAGACATTCAGATGAGGCGTTTAAGTTTAGCTCTTAGATCCTGCTCCTCTTTACAGCAACCTATATAAAAAAGTAGTATAATCGCGAAAAGCAACTTGAAAAAATAATCAGCCACAAAATACTCGAAAAGGAGGCTTAAATGAAAGGGCGAATGCGCTTCATCTCAATTGCCACAGTACTCGCTATAGTTAGTATCGCTACCGCATTCTCACCCTATAGCGGAAAGTTGGACGGCGGTTCTACGGGAACTACCAACTCAGATCCTGGATACACCGAAATCTTAGTAGCCAGGCGGTATATCTCACACAGCCAGAAGGATGCTACAAAAACTGCTTTGGAAATCAATTGGCTCCCAAGCTCACCTTTTGAGCACCCCTCAAATATGTGTGGACCCTTATCTGCCGCGATATTAAAAGACGCGGGTATACTCCCTGCGGATACTGATACGGGCAAATTCTGGCCTCTTGATGCCGATAGCGTCCAGGGAGTTAAAACACTTGAAAAGTTATTTCCAAAGGAAGATTTTGAGTGGATTAGATTTACAGAGCAAATCAACAAAATTGACTACACTAAAAACCCACTACTTTTAGGGGACTGGGTATACATCTTCTCCGGGAAAGGAAGTCAATCCCATATGCTGACCGTAACAAAAGTCAGCGATGACGGAAAAGTGTACTCCATAAACAGCAACCAGAAGGATGAACGGGGCTATGTCATCGAGGAAGATCTGCTCTATGATCCATCAAACAAAAGTGGTTTTATGTATGAATGGACCGATTGGCATAAAAGAGGAGACTACGGAACAACGGGGTTTGGGGGCATGCTCATTATAAGGAGCAGAAAATACCTTGAGGATAGCCTAAAAGATTATCTGGACAGCATCCTCGACACCGCTGGCGGTAAGTGGTTCATCCAAATTCAGGATGACAACGATAAGATAATTTACGCCAAGAACAGTGACTTGGTCCACCACCCAGCGTCCATAGTAAAAATCCCAATCGCTATGTCTTTTGTAGACTTCATGGAAAAAAATCCATCCAGAACGGAGACCACGAAGTACTATGACACACTCCTGAAACGTATGCTTGTTTACTCCGATGAACAAGCCACCTCAACCATCATTCAGATAATGTCGAGCAACAGATACGATGCGATTGGACAACTTAAGAAGTGGGGTGCCTACAACACACAGTTCACTCCCAGAAAGACGACTGCATCAGACGTGGTAAAGCTCCTTACTATGCTTTATAAGGGTGGCGTTCTCTCCGATGCAAATAGGGAAAAGTTATTGGAGTACATGGGCACCATAACTGTAAATGACTCAACCCTTATTGGGGCGAGCCTACCAACCGACGCAGAAATGTTCAATAAGAGAGGAACGGTCGCGGAGGGCATAACTGTCGGTGGGGATTCTGCGATTGTGGTTCTCGCTGATAATAGAGGGGTCTATATCTATATACTTGGGCAACCGCAAGAAGGAGACGGCTTAACATACGAAAAGGCAGTTACTGTCATCGAAACGTTCATGGAAAATTTCTGGAGACTTTATGATTAGGTTTGTTTTGGGGACAATTTAAGGAGAATTGTCCCCTATTTTTTTGGAGACACATTTAGAACTCATCTCGGCTTGTAACGTCAATGTTTCTAACTTGTAAGTTTACGGGATTCGTCTTATTTTCGGAGGGATTTCTTTTTAGGAGCTTTTTTCTTCTTTTTTTCAACAGGTGTATCTTCTTCGATGGGGGTTTGCTCCGTGGATTGCTTTGGCGTTTCTACTTGAGCTTGAGCAGAGAGTACTTCTAGTATCTTATCTAGTTTTATAATGATAGTTTCCAACTGCACATTATTTTGTGGCGCCGGTCTATCTCTTTTAACATAGTCCGGTCTTCTTGAGCTCGATCCCCCTCTATCACTGGTTTTATCAAAACAGTCGCTACAATAAACAGGTTTTCCGCCTGTGGGCTTAAAGGGAACTTCGCATTCTTTGCCACATTTATCACAGATGGCCTTGTGCATCTCTCTTCTGCCTCTATCGCCACCAAAATTACCACCTCCGTAATCTCCACGACCGGAGTTTCTTCTTGATCCTGATCTATCGTCCCTGTTATAGTTTCCCACGGTGTTATCCTAACACACTATTAGGATAATAACTAAACGGATTTCTAAACAGATTTCCTAAAAAGCAATATTGATTTGAGTAAACAGCGGGTTTGTTTTATAATCACGCTTGTTCTATTCGACCAAACAAATCTAAAAAGGAGGCGAGTATGAAAGGAATGAAAGGACAAAGAAATAGAATAGGATGCATCATACCCCTGCCCACTGTTATAGTCTGTAAAGAGTGCGGCCGCAGAGAACACATTCGTGTGAATGGTTACCCAAGCCGTATCATAAAAAAGACTGAGTTTGTAAAAAATTATAACGGAGAAGAACTGGGTGTGCTGTCTTCCGGAAACGGACGCTTTTTGATGGTGACAAATTAGTCATAAACCATTGAGGAGCGTCCTTTTTTTCTTCACTGCAGGCTATTTACAGGGTACCTTCGAACCGGCGACTACACTGCCTGTTAAATATAACCAGGGATCCTCGCAATAGTAGCAATTCATTTGGTGCTTAATGGTAATCG
>CAZHRD010000077.1:0-3661 GCA_964533985.1 uncultured Candidatus Saccharibacteria bacterium
GGCCATTAATGGAAATTATTTCAATATCACCTTTACTTCCGGACTGGAATTCTTCAGGGAAAAGTATAATTGGTCAACCATCTCGAATGAAGCCACAGCGGATCTGCTTTCAGACAACCTCGAAAAACGCTCCTACGAAAACCTGTTTTTCCAGATGGAGTCAAGTTTTTACGAGCGACTTTTTATAAGTGCCGGTGTAAACGGAAACCTCACACGCTTTTATTATACCGACAATTTTTTGGATAACGGCGATCAATCAGGAAATCATGGTTACCAGCCCGTTATTTCACCTCGAGTCGGATTAAATTTTCTGTTTACTCCGCAATTCTCCATTTTTGGAAATGTAAGTCATGGCTTTTCAACGCCTACTTTCGAGGAAACACTTTTACCAGCAGGGAACATTAACCCGGATATTAAACCAGAAACAGGCTGGAATGCTGAAATGGGCTTACGGGCTATTTTTTCCGACCAGTTACAGGCTAATGTAAGCTACTACCGCATCTACATAGGTAGCACAGCTTATTTCAGAGTTAATAATTTCAACCTAACCGGCTCTATCACCACCGCTGTGGTCCTAGCCGCCTTAGCCGTCATCATTGCTGTGTCACTCATGCTGTATGAGGACTCTATGCAAAAGAAGGCACTATTATTAGTGTCGACGGTAATCAACTACTTTTTAGTTGTATTAATAGGCATATTACCGGCATGGGTAGTGTTGGGTGTAGGTTTAGTAGGAATCGTGTTCTTTATCAGCTATAAAAGAATCTCAGATAATACCGTCTTTCTTACTATGGCCGCCGGAACATTAGCCGCTATTACCTTAGTGGTTTTGCTTCCAACCACCAGAGATCTGATCACAAATGCAGGTTATCCTAAAGAACTGGTACTGCCGGTTCAGGAATCCTGGATTGTGGCCTCGGAAACGGTACAAGATTACCCCACCTTGGCAACAGGGCCTTCATCTTTCGGACTAAACTTCCCAAGATATAGACCTTTGTCATTAAACACGGGCGATCTTTGGAATGTAAGATTCGATAAGCCATACAACGAACTGTTCAACACTCTGGCTACCTTAGGTTTAGTAGGTCTACTGGCAGGCTTCTTCTTTGCTCAAAGAATGGTAAAGATGATCTTTACTTCTCTAAAAGCACATGATGAAGACGGCTTGGCAAAAATATTAGGTATCGCTGTCGCTTCTTTGCTGGCAGTGTTCCTATTTACCTACGCCACGGTCTTGAATGTGTTCGTACTATTCTTGTTATTTGCTTTGATGGTGGCCAACTTAGGCTTAAGCAAATCCGAGATAGCCGAGAAATTCTCAATTGGTTTAGCCTCGATTGCTCCGGTAACAACTATCGGCGAGGAAGGTGCTATCAGAAAAGAGTACCTTCACTTTGTGTTCGCCCTACCAATACTGGCAGCCACGTTCTATGCCGGTTACATATTCTATAAAGTCTATGCAGGTGAATATTACATTAGACAATCAATTGTAGCCGCCACTAAAAACGAAGGCGCAAAAACCTTTGAGTACCAGACAAAAGCTATTGAGATGAATCCCAGAAGAGATTCCTATCACAATGCTTACGCTCAGACAAACTTAGCTTTAGCAAATAGTATTGCCTCAAAAGAGAGCTTGACCGATCAAGACAGACAGACAATACAACAGCTAATTGCTCAGTCGATAAGAAACGCCAGACTATCAACCGAGGTTATAAATCCTCTTAACGTTGACAGCTGGTCAACCAGAGCCGCTATTTATAGAGCCATTATTCCAATAGCTCAAAATGCGTCTCAATGGTCGATAGCTTCTTATAATACAGCTATTCAACTTAGCCCGACTGACCCAAGACTAAGACTGGATTTGGGTGGTATTTACTACTCTAGAGGTGATTACCTCACAGCGGCAAACTTCTACAGACAAGCAATCCTTCTAAAACAGGATTATGCTAATGCTCACTTTAACTTCGCGCAAGCTTTGTTAAAACTCGAGGATTACGCCAATGCTAGAACAGCACTTGAGACCACAAAAACTCTAGTAGACAAAAACTCAAATGACTACAAATTAGTCGAAGAGCAATTGGCTAACCTTCCGGTACCGGGCGAGCAAGCGCAACTACCGACAGTTGAACAGATAGAGAAAAAAGCTGAACCGGCAGCAACACAACAAGCTGCCCCAGCTCAAGAACCTCTTAAACCAGCTGGTCAGGAAGAGGGAGGCGCGGGAGGAGAAAATCTCAATCCCGAAGCTCTACCTAAGGAAGCCCCGGCTGAACAAGCTCAGCAATAATTTGGGCGACCTAAGAAGTCGTTTTGCTAACGAAAAGGAAAACCCCGCACAAGCGGGGTTTTCTTTATGTTCAAGATAAATTTGGTGGCAGTCAGTCGCATACACTCCTGCTGTACCATCAGATCACTAAGTCATTTGGTGGACCGTAGGGGATTCGAACCCCTGACCTCTTCCATGCCATGGAAGCGCTCTACCAACTAAGCTAACGGCCCACGCGCGGTGCGCACATCGCACCAAACCGTTCTATTCTAACTCAAGTACCTCTCTTTTGCCAAACACAATTCTTTTATTAGGCAGATTTTTAATATTATAAAGCTTAACAGGAGTTTGTTTTGTCACAAAAGGTTCTTTTTTTATGTTCGATAACTTTTCCGTGATAACCCCCACCAAATCGTCCAGACCTTCCCCCGTCACGGCCGAAATTCCCAACACCTCCACACCTTTTTCTTTTTTTAGCTTTGCAGCAATTTCAGTAAAGGCCTCTTTAACTTCGGTGATATCCATTTTATTAATGACCACAATCTGCTCCTTTTTAGTAAGATCTACCTTGTATTCCTTCAACTCCCCCTGGATCATATCGAACCGTTCCAAAGCCGTCTCCACTACATCCTGATCTTGCTCATAAGGGTCGATGATGTGCACCAATATTCTCGTTCGTTCAATATGCCTTAAAAACTCAGCTCCTAAACCTTTGCCTTCGGACGCGCCTTCTATCAAACCCGGTATGTCCGATACCACCGCATTTTGCCCGTTTCTGAGCTGTAAAACCCCTAAATTGGGGCTCAAAGTGGTAAAAGGATAACTGGCCACCTTAGCTCTGGAACTGGTCAGAGAATTGATCAACGTGCTCTTTCCGGCATTTGGGGCACCGACCAAACCTACATCGGCCACAATTTTAACTTCCAGTTTTATATTTCGTACCTCACCCAGTTCTCCCTTTGTATATTGCCTGGGGGTCTGATTGGTCGAACTTCTAAATCTAAAATTTCCTACACCGCCTTTGCCACCCTTGGCCAACAAAATCTCTTTACCGTCTTCGTCCATATCTTCGATCAAAGTCTCTTCCTCGTTAGGTCCAATCTGATAGAGCAAGGTTCCCACTGGTACTTTAATGATTAGATCTTCTCCATCCACACCTTTTTTATTTTTACCTTCGCCGGCGGCTCCGTTTCCGGCTTTGTACTCTGCTTTGGATCGAAAGTCCATCAGAGTGGCTAAGTTATGATTGGCCAGGACTAAAATATCTCCACCTTCACCGCCGTCCCCACCATCAGGGCCACCTCGAGGCACAAATTTCTCTCTGCGGAAAGAAACCACGCCGTGGCCACCATTACCGGCCTCAACTTTTATGGAAGCTAGATCGATCATGAAAGT
>CAZHRD010000078.1:0-3534 GCA_964533985.1 uncultured Candidatus Saccharibacteria bacterium
CTGTGGAAAATTCAACAAATCCGTACCATCCCATCGTCAAACCGAAATCCTTAAGGTGCTTTTTGAGAAAGTCATCAAAGATGGCTGGGTAAGGTACTACGTTGTACTTTTCAACATTCAGATCTTTTTTACTCATTCCAATCTCCTTTATTATATTTTCAAAGTTTAATATACATATTTGGTATATCTATTCTGTATGTTGTGTATTGTATTATGATAACCTATAATTGTCAATAACATATTTATATATGCCCTTGCCATCTTATACCCACTCCTATATAATCCCTACGTTACACCACAAATGTAATCGGCTGATTGTTCTGGTACATTGTTACAGCCAAAAAAGTATTAAATTAAACAATGTGCAACGCGGAATATAAATCCCGTTTTAAATAAATGACAAAAGCAAGAAAAATTCATAAAGAGAACTCCAAAATGGAGCAGTACCTTAAAGATAAGGATCTGGATCTAAAGGAGTATAGAGTTGGGGATTTGATCGAAGGTATTGTAGTTAGTGTTTCTCATGGAGAGATCCTATTAGACGTAGGTGCTAAGTCGGAAGGTATTATTTCAGGTACCGAACTAGTGGATACAGATAATACTCATAAGAATCTCAAACCTGGCGACAAGATTTTAGCCATGGTTATGCAGGCCGAAAATGAACAAGGTTACATAGTTTTATCGCTTAAAAAAGCCGAAAAAGATAGAAAGTGGCAAACTGTGGAGCAAGCCTACGACGACGAAGCTGTACTGGAAGCCACTGTTTTGGAATACAACAAAGGCGGTCTATTAGTAGAATGCCAAGGGCTAAGAGGATTCGTACCGTTGTCTCATTTGGATAGAGTTCACTTTACCGAAGACATTGGTAAGTACGCCGGAGGCAGCGACGCCGAACTCAAAGAAGTTTTAGGTGTGCTTTCAGGCAAAGCTCTAAAAGCCAAAGTAATCGAAGTTGATAGGCTCAAAAACAGATTAGTACTGTCAGAAAAAGACGCTACAAATACTTATAGTCCGGAAGCTAGACAAGAGAGATTGGAAAACATCAAAGTTGGAGATGCTCTAGACGGCGTGGTCACAGGCATTATGAACTTTGGTATCTTTGTCGATCTGGAAGGCATAGAAGGTTTGGTTCACATTAGTGAGATTGCTTGGGAGAAAGTAAATCATCCCGGTGATTATTATCAGGTGGGTTCGCCTATCAAAGTCAAAGTTTTAGGTGTCGATGAAGATTCCAAAAAACTAGCTCTGAGCGTTAAACAATTGATAGACAATCCTTGGGAAACAGTTGAAGAAAAATATCCAGTGGGAACTCAAGTATCAGGCAAAGTCAGCAAAATTGTACCCTTTGGGGCGTTTGTTAATTTGGAAAAAGGCTTAGACGGCTTAATCCACGTTTCAGAAACCGATGGTCCTTTAGAAGAGGGTCAGGAAATCACCGCCAAAGTAACTCAGGTGGATGGTTCCAAACAAAAGCTAGCTTTGAGTGTGAGACAGGTGAGCCAGGAAACTAAGGAAACAATGGAACCCGAGGAACCAAAAGAGAAAAAGGCAACCAAAACCAAGAAAGAAGAAAAGAAAGAAAAGAAAGAAGACGAGGAGTAACGAAAAGTCTTGTTAAGATAGACAACTGCTCGGGTTAAGTGGTTAGTAGCGATGTTATAGTTATCGATACAAAATATGGCTAAAAGCAAGTCAGTTTACATATGTCAATCATGTGAATACAAAAGCCCTCAGTGGTTGGGGCAATGCCCCGAGTGCGGCGAGTGGAACACCTTTGCCGAGACGGTGATAGAAAAAGCCAGATCTTCCGGCTCAAGCTTCGGCAGCTCCGGACTTGGCGGCAAGGTGGCTAAACCCCTTAAACTAACCGAAATCAAGAAAAAAGACACTAAAAGAGTCTCCTCAAATATCAGTGAGTTTGATAGAGTGCTGGGCGGAGGATTTGTGCCCGGCCAGGTCACACTATTGGCAGGTACACCCGGCATCGGGAAAAGTACCCTGCTTACTCAAATCGCTAAAAACATGCCTGAATCGGAGGTAATCTATATTTGTGGCGAAGAATCACCGGCCCAGATCAAAGTTCGAACTGACCGTATAGGCTACGAAGCTGACAACCTAAATTTGATCGCTGACACTAATGTAGAAAACATTGTCGTCTCCATTGAGTCTTATGGTTCACAGGAGAATCTAGGTCTTATTATTGTGGACTCCATTCAATCAATGCAGTCCGATGATTTATCCGGTATGGCCGGTTCGGTAGGTCAGGTTCGAGGCAGTACCGCTAAGATCATTGAGGTGGCCAAGCACTTTGGCGTGCCGGCTATTTTGGTAGGACATGTTACCAAAGAAGGTACAGTCGCCGGACCGAAAGTTTTGGAGCATATGGTTGATACCGTGCTTTATCTGGAAGGAGATTCCAACCATCTGTTTAGGGTGCTAAGAACTAACAAGAATAGATTCGGTCCTGTGTCAGAAGTGGGTATTTTTGAAATGACCGAATTAGGCATGCAGGAAGTCAAAAATCCCTCAAAACTATTTTTAGGCGGTGAAGAAAATAAGCCAGCTGGTACGTGTATAACGGTGGTTATGGAAGGCTATCGACCGCTTCTATTTGAGATTCAGGCCCTGACCGTTAAAACCTCATTTGGGTATCCTCGAAGAACCGCTAGCGGATACAGTATTAATCGACTCCATGTACTTTTAGCCACCTTAGAAAAACGTTGTAACCTCAACTTATCTAACCACGATGTCTACATTAGTGTTTCCGGCGGTTATAAGGTGGACGAATACTCCTGCGATCTGGCCGTTTGTTTGGCCGTAGCCTCCTCTTTGAAAGAAAAACCCATTAAACCGGGTGTGGTAGCCTTCGGAGAGTGCGATCTATCGGGTGGGGTAAGGAACGTTCCCTATCAAGATGCCCGTACCAAAGAAGTTAGGAAGCTAGGTTATGAGAACGTCATTAACCCCGCTAACACTAAAAATATTAATGAGGCCATCAAAAAGGCTTTAGTGTTGTAGGTTATTTTAGTGTGCCAAAGAGTGCGCACACTTATGTTCGAACCAAACTTTTTCCAATCACAATTTACTGTTAAACTGAATACATGGTTTCCGAAAAGAAGGACAGCAATAAAGAGTCATTCAACCTGCTCACAAAAAGTATCATTGCGGCAGTGTTTTTGATCCTTGGTTTTATCCTCTCCTACGGATCATTTTTCAGAGACAACCCTTTGTATGGCATTAAGTATATGGGCGAATTCCTGATTTCGTTAACGTCAGCCGCAGTTGGGTTTTTCCTTGTTCCTTTGGCTTTCTTTCAGATTAAATATTGGCTCGAAGAATTAATTAAAGCCACTGTGTCGGCTATTGTGGGCGATTTTTGGGAACAGCAAAGCGATAGGATAAACAAGAAGAAACGTGAAAAGCAAAAAGAAAAATCGGATGAAGAGAAAAAGGCCATGCAGGAAAGGATGAAGGATAGCATTGTTTTAGATACCTCGGTGTTAATAGATGGCAGGATCTTGGATATTGTCAAAA
>CAZHRD010000079.1:0-3454 GCA_964533985.1 uncultured Candidatus Saccharibacteria bacterium
GGCTTATTCTTAGATTTGGATAAATTTATTATATCCAGCTCAGTGAGGAGTATAAGGAAGACAAGTAGCACAGTTGCATAAGAAATGAGCTTATTTCTGAATTCTTGAGTGTTTATTCTGGCGTATATATTGTGAAGTTTGTTTCGGGTATCTATCTTACTCGTAATATATTCGTTACTCGCATCTTGCTTTTTGAGTTTATCAATGAGAACCAATCTGCCTAGTACCCATTCCGGATAGTGTCCAACTACCTCACCAGTGTCTGACATCTTCCTTTCCATATGCGGAAGCCAGCCTATTTTTGTGTAGTAGCGTAGTCTGTTGTAGGGATCACCTTTTCCGAAGGCTACACCCTCCTTTTTTGCCATCTTTATTAACTTGTCTACTTCTATTAGAGAACTCATTGAAAAATATTATACCAAATCCTGTCCATATATCTATAGTTTTTGTAATTAGTTGAATTGTCATAACGGATGTTGTATATTGACTCTATGAAACAAGAAAGAATTTCTAAGGCTTTTTCGGACCGAAATAGGCTTAAGATTCTGACATTCCTAAGTACAGGACCTCAGAATGTAAGCGCTGTAGCCGAAAAATTAAATGTTGAGGAGAATCTTGCTTCTCACCATTTGAGAGTTCTTGCCTCCATAGGATTTCTAAAAAACAAGAAAAGGGGAAGGGAAGTATATTACAACATCAATGATGTTAAGTTCATCTCTTTGATAAAGGATCTAAAAAAGAATCCTGTTTTCAAAGAAATATTAGAAAAAGCCTTAGAAGAGTAAGTTACAGTTTTCAATCTCATCTTTTTAAAAGCATAGTAGTCTTGCCTACTTATAAACACGTCTCTACAGTAAATATTAAATCGTGGCTATTTATGTCGAAATACGGGAATAGTGCGGGAAACGTATCACCATAAATATAAAAGAAGATATTTGATGCGGTATAAGTGCGGAAAAAGATAGGGTTTTAGACACTCTTTTCTCTAGAAAAAGTAGACATAGCCCCCTTTATATAGTGGTCAAAAACATAAAGAATAAGATTGATGCTAGAAAAAATAAAGGAATTAATTACTAATCTTATACAGCAGAACATACTGTACAGTTTAGTAGTCGTTTATGCCCTGACTTTGATTACGTGTACACTGTTGATTTTTTATATGCAACCTAAAAAAAGTGATGATGAATTTGGGATGGATGGAGTCATCGAACAAGAAACGGAATCCGAAAACATTAACGAATCTCTTTTTGTAGAAATATCAGGCGCCATAAAAGATCCGGGTGTCTATGAACTAAGAAACGGGGAGAGACTGGTAGATTTGGTAAAAATAGCCGGCGGTTTTAGTACTGATGCATCTGAGGAGTGGATCTCAAGGTTTATTAATCTGTCGTTGCCTCTTAAAGATTCACAAAAAATTTATGTGCCATATAAATGGGACGATTTGGGGGGATCATCAGCAGGCAATGTGGAGGAGCTGCTTACTTTAGTCAAGCCTTACACCGTGAGCGGTGGCGTATCTTTTCCAACCACCTCGGGTAGCGTAACCGACCTGGGGGACGGAAACAGCACAACGGTAGCAAATTCATCAAGTAGTGTCCTGATCAATATAAACACGGCCAGTCAAGAGGACATCGACGGTTTACCGGGAATTGGGCCGGTGTACGCCGCCAGATTCATAGAGAACAGACCTTACGAGGATGTTGCGGAACTCAAAGAAAAGTCGGGCGTGTCTGAAAGTGTCATCGATAAAATAAAAGATTTAATAACATACTGATGAGAAAGACGTTTATTATATACGCTGTCTTGATGATGGCTTTGTTTGTGCGGCTGTACAAGGTGTGCGAGGGCGATCTTTCTACTTGCGGGGGTGCGGGTGAGGTGACTGGGGAAAAGTCCAGGATTGCAGAGATTCCTTTCATAAAAAAGTTTAGAGCTAATATGGTTTTGATTTCCAGAAAACACTTGCCAAGTCCTCATAGTGAGTTGGTCTTGGGTATGACGGTGGGAATCGATAAGTTCTATGAAGTACCCAAATTCAAAAAGATGCTAAGGGATACGGGCACTATTCATGTGGTGGTGGTGTCAGGATACAATGTCACCCTTGTTTACAGCACGATTATTAGGTTGCTGGGAACGCCTTATAAATCGAGAAACATCATCATAGCACTGGCCGGTACACTGTTTTTTGCTGTGGTGTCGGGATTTGAGCCGCCGGTGGTGAGAGCATGGGTAATGGGTAGTATCATCGCTGTCGGTAAGTATTACGGACGTAGAATAAGTGCTATGAAGGTGTTGTTGTTTACAGGCCTAGCTTTAATTCTTGCCAATCCCAAATATGTGTACAGTCTGAGTTTTCAGTTAAGTTTTTTAGCCACGCTAAGTTTAATAATGTTCGAAAGCGGTGTTTCAGACAAAATAAAAAAGATCTTTAAGACAAAAAGTATTTTTGTAGAGGATCTGTCAGCCACGGTATCGGCCCAGATTCTCATTTGGCCCTTCCTGTCGTACAAATTTGGGAAAATAAGTTTGATCAGCCTGGTCGTGAATGCGCTGGTTTTATGGACGGTACCGCTATCAACCATGATGGGAGCGGTATTTCTGGCACTCGGCTCTCTAAGCGGCGTTCTAGGAGCTTTTTTGAGTGTTTTGGTCTATTTACCTCTGGATTTCTTCGTCGTTTTTGTGGAGTTTTTCTCAAAATTTAGAATCTTTATGTTGGATAAGGAAGTTAGTTTGGTTTTTCTCTTACTTTATTATTTTTTTCTAGGCGTAATGTATTTAATGCGAACCCGGCTTGAGGCGGAGAGAGGGACGGATGGGCCGGCGGAAGATAGGAGCGAACCGAATAGCAGATTGAAAGGTGGGTTGGCGTGATCAGTCGGAGTTTGGCTATTATTTTAGTTATTTTCTTGTTGGTGAAAAGTTTTGGTCAAATAAGGGAACGGGGAAAATATCTTATTAAAGTATTCGATGTTGGGCAGGGGGACGCTATCCTTATTAGAACACCCGAAAATTATTTGGTTATGATAGACGGGGGGCCGGATTACGAAGCTGATAGGTACATGGATAAGGAGTTTTTTCTAAACAGCTGCAAAATAGACCTACTTATACTCACACACCCTCATCAGGACCATATAAAAAGTTTAAATAGATTTCTTGAGAGGTGCAACATAGGCAAGGTTATCTTTAACCCGGTTAAGTATGATTCCTATGAGTATGAAAAATGGCTTAAAAATATGGAACACGTTGAGGTCATATTAGCTCAAGCCGGAGATGTTATTAAAATAGGTAGCGCGCGTTTTATAGTCGTGTGGCCGGCTGAGATCGGGAAGGACAATGATAATATCAATAATTCATCGGTGTCGGTGCTACTTGATTACAAGGATTTTGAAGCTTTGTTTCTTGGTGACTTGGAAAAAGAAGCGTCCGTGAAAATCGATCCGGATCTTTTATC
>CAZHRD010000080.1:0-3448 GCA_964533985.1 uncultured Candidatus Saccharibacteria bacterium
CAAGAAATTCCCGGGCAGAGAGTCATATCCGGGTGATATTTTTTACACTCACGCTCGGCTTTTTGAACGTGCCGGTAATTTCAAATTTCCTGACAGGCCAAGGTCTATCACTTGTCTGGGAGTCGCTGAAACCGTGGGAGGAGATATCTCAGGCTATATACAAACAAACTTAATGTCTATTACAGACGGGCACATCTTTTTTGACGTAGATATATTTGACGAAGGCAGACGGCCTTCGGTGAACACATTCTTGTCAGTGACAAGGGTAGGTAGGCAGACTCAAGACAGACTAAGGTGGGGTGTTAACCGTGAATTGACAACCTTCCTAACCCTACTGGAAAAAACCAAGAAATTTTCTCATTTTGGAGGCGAGCTTAACGAAGGCATAAAAGCCACCCTGGATATGGGCGACAGAATAAACGCGTTTTTCACACAGGCTATGGGAAGGACGATGGCCCTAAACGTACAAATCGTATATTATGCCATGATCTGGGTGGGTACATTCAATAACTACAATCAAGAGCAAATTAGAAATACCATGGTCAAGATGGATAATTTATATCACGCTGATGAAAAGTTCAAAGCCGAAGTAGACGGTATTATAAGTTCGTCCCAGGAATTCAATCAAATGCTGGGTAGTATTGGATCAAAGGCAGCCGGCTTGCTGGCATCTATAGAAAAATGAGAACCGTAAAAGAGACAAAAGAAGAGCTATTATTTTTAAGTGATTTTCACGATCTCATTGAAACGTATGAGGAAATTGCGGCTATACGTATGAGAAAAGTAAAAAAATCGGTGCTGATGGAGAGGGAATTTTTGAAGGGTTTGGGAGATGTGTTCAAGTTTGTGGAGATGGCCTATGACACTTATCTTATTAAGCTGGGCCAGGCCAAAAAGGGTAAAAGGCACTTTTTAAAGACAAACAACAGGGATGTAATAGTTTTACTGTCGGCCAATATGGGTTTATACGGGGAAATAGTGCACAAAACCATCAATAAGTTCGTTGAGGAAGCAAGAGCTTCAGAGGCTGATATAGTGGTTATTGGGAAGGTAGGTAAGCGGGTGGTTGAGTCACTACTGCCGGGACGTGAGTTTCAAGTGTTCGAATTTTCTGATTCGGGTATAGACAACGAGAACATGAAAAGAATACTAGATTACGTTTTGCAGTACAGGAACATTTTTGTATATCATGGCTTTTTTGAATCCATACTGAACCAGGAAGTAAAAATAAACAACGTCACAGGTGATATTTCCAAGTTTGCGGGCTACGAGGAGACCGAGCAGATGGAGCAGAAAGAGGAGGAGCAGAAGTTTGGATTTTTTGAACCCTCCATTGAGGAAGTGGCCGCCTTTTTTGAGACACAAACGCTGTCGGTTATTTTCGAACAAGCTATGAATGAGTCCAGTTTAAGCAAATTTGCTTCCAGGATGGTGACTTTAGACATGGCGGTCAGTAATATCAACGACCAGATAAAATCGACCAATTTTTCACTAAAAAAACTTAAACATAGAAGTTTCAACCGAAAGCAGATAACCTTGATATCAAGCGTGTTTGCCATGAGGTCAAAAGGAAAAAATGCCTGACATATTAAAGGGAAAACCACAAGTTAATACAGCTCGGATCATTGGCATAAAAGGCTTTGTGGCTGAGGTCGAGTTTATGGGGGATAAAAAGCCGCAGATCCATGATATTTTGGTCATGGAAAGTAACGATAAGGTAAAATTGCAGGTTTTTAGATCCTCTACTAAGAATAATTTCTATTGTTTGTGTTTGGCTCATGTGGAAGAGATTTATAGGGGGGCCAGGGTTATTAATACAGGAGAGCCTCTATATGTGCCGGTGGGAGATGCCATATTGGGAAGAGTAATAGATATATTTGGAGGTCCGGTTGATGGGCGCGGGGAGATAAAAACCGACTTATACCAGCCTATTTACCATGACGTGCCGGTCTATACGGAAGTACCGGAATCACAGGAAATACTAGAAACAGGTATAAAGATCATGGATCTATTTTGTCCGATTTTAAAAGGCGGAAAGGCGGGTTTGTTTGGTGGTTCAGGTGTAGGAAAGACCGTCTTACTGTCGGAAATTATGCACAATATTGTCGGCAAAGACCGGGAGCAGAACGTTTCGGTGTTTGCTGGTATTGGCGAGCGTACTAGAGAAGGTCACGAACTGTTTTTGGATCTTGAAAAAAATCAGGTACTGGATGGGGTAGCCCTTATTTATGGTGCTATGGGTGAGAATCCTTCGGTGAGGTTTTTAACGGCGGCCGGTGGGGCTACCATAGCCGAACACTTTAGAGACCAGGGTAAAAATGTGTTGGTCTTTATGGACAATATTTACCGATATGCTCAAGCCGGTAACGAACTCTCATTGCTTATGGACACTATTCCGTCCGAAGATGGCTACCAGGCCACGTTGTCGTCTGAGATGGGTGCCATGCATGAAAGGCTTATTTCTAAGAAGGAAGGCTCCATCACCGCTATAGAAGCCGTCTACGTACCGGCTGATGATCTCTTGGACCAGGCGGTACAGACTGTGTTTAAGTATCTTGATTCTTCGGTGGTTTTGTCCAGAGAGGTGTACATGCAGGGAAGATACCCGGCTATAGATATTTTGGAATCAGGTTCTAGCGCTATAAATCCTGACACAGTCTCAGAATTACATTACACGACAGTTTTGGCAGCTCAAGCTCTTTTAAAGAAAGCTGACCAGCTGGAAAGGATCGTGTCTTTGGTGGGGGAGGCAGAACTTTCTGAGGAAGATAGAACTTCTTATCAAAGAGCCAACAAATTGAGGAATTTTATGACCCAAAACTTCACTGTAGTCTCCGGTCAAACGGGCATGGAAGGAGTATATGTGAGTAGAGAAAGGGCAGTTGAGGGGGCAAAAAGGATTATGGACGGAGAATTCGACGACGTTTCAGAGGATAAATTTATGTTCATAGGTGAGGTTGACGATGCCAGAAGAAAAGAATCCTAAAAAGGAAAAGCCAAAAATTATCAACCCAAAAGTGGAAGTTTCCAGCGAGTTGTATTCGGAAAAATCCATTATGGTGGATATCCGTAATAGAAAAGAGCAATTTTTTAAAGGTGAGGCCAAGACAGTATCCTCAGTCAACGACACCGGTGAGTTTGATGTGCTATCCAGGCATGCCAATTTTGTAACCTTAATTAGAGGTTATATCGTTATAGACAAAGGTTTATCGTCAGAAAAAAAGATTGATATTGATAGTGGGGTATTGGCGGCCAAGACTGATTCGGTGGATGTTTATCTTGATTTCTAAAGTTAAGGTTTTAAGCTCCGATACCAATGCTAAAAGACTTTCCCATGGTAGCATTCACAAAGACGGACTTAATGAATTCCGGTTTAGCTTTTTGGGGTTTGTTTTGTTTAAGCGTACTAATTAATTCATCAAAATTCTCACTAAGTTTTTTGTCGTCA
>CAZHRD010000081.1:0-3373 GCA_964533985.1 uncultured Candidatus Saccharibacteria bacterium
TTATAATCCTGAATATGATGCGATACACGGTAGCAATAGTGGTCCTATTAACAGCTACTTTACAAACGCCATAAGGTCGAAAAAGATTTTTGAAAATGTCCAACAAATAGAAATCAACGGCAAAAAGTTTAAGTTTATTGGGGATAAATGCCTAAAAGACCCGGTCAAAGCCTTTATACAAACCAGGTTTAGTGCGGATCATCCTAATTATTTTTCTGACACTGACTTTTTTGAATTCGTTAATAATAAAATAGCAAAAGACAAGCGCTTAGAGAGCTGGTTCTTAAAACACAAAGACGAGCTGGGGCTGGAAATGGACCAAGGGCTCTTATCGAAAAGTCCAAAAAATGTTTCCCTATTAAAAAATCTGTTCGAAAATCTGAGTAAAAAAGAGGACGAATCTTATATATCAATATTTCAAGATAGGGCAGGTCTTTTACAAAAGCTTTCTCAGAGGGCCACCTCAATAAGACAAAAAATGTATGATAGCAAAATAGGAAAAGCGGTAGCCCCATTTGCATATGCAAGAAATGTTCTTTCCAAAAAAGGCGCCAAAGCTCTGGCTAGTGCTCTAATGGGAACTGCATTTATGCAAAAGTTCGTTAATAGTAAGGCTGCCAAAGCCCTAGCAAAGTTGCTGTCAAAACTTTTCGGTACTGCCCTGGGCGCTATGACTGGGGGTGTTGGAAAAATCATCTGGGCTGCTGTTGAAAGAGTATTTCAATATTTAATTAAAAAAACAACGGACTTTTTTAAAAAGATTGCTGAAAGTATAAGAAAAGGTGATGCAGGTATAATTGAATCTTTTGTAGAAGAAGGAGCCTCTGCAATTTTTAAAACAGCGGGTATTGTAGGCGGATGCCTTGCTTTTATGGCGTTTATTATAATGCTTCCTATTACGATTATGTTGGCAGCGATAACTCCTGTTGATCCAACCAGAATGACAAGCTGGACAAACGACTCGGCAGGTAGTGGGGGCGGAGATGGTTACGTAGAGGTTTGTACAGTCCCCGGAGTTTGTGACGTTCAAGCTAGTGTGAGCTGCTTTGACTTTATTGGGAACTGGCCTGCTGGAACCAGAGAGATAGTTGAAAACGCAGCAGAAAATTTACTAAGTGCAGGGCACTATGTGGATAGACTCTGCGCCGATGGGACCATTGAAGTTGCGTGGAACCCGTCTGTAGCCTGCGGACGCGCCAGAATGTCCTCTGGAAACCGTATAGAGTTTGGGGACAAAGGCTGCTATGCCTATACTGCTGCTAATCAAGATAAGTTCAACTGGCTGTTTGCGCATGAGACTGGTCATATCTTTCACGCAAGAATTTACAGCGGAGCTGACGTTCTTGCAGACGCGAGAACTACCGACTGTGGAAACACGCAACCCACATACATAGGCACATCGGGACTTGAATGTAGAACCGATATGCAAAACACACCCGGAGGTCAGGAAGAAGATTTTGCGGAGTTAGTTGGAAATTTTGTTACTTTTATAAGTAAGTGTGCAATAACAAACGGTGTTACAAGAGACGAGTTTTTTAACACCCCCGGTCCATGGAACGAATACTGCCCCAACGCGTTCAAAGGTCACTATGAATTTGCTATGAAAAACATGTTTGGGGCGCCTTAATATTGATTTTAATATATCTAAACAGATGTCGTTTCAGACAGATTTAAGAATCCTCTTAAAAATCCTCTCCACCAGTTGAATATTCCCTCAGTTATACTGTTTGCAGAACCGTACCCTAACCCAAGTCCTAACGTATTATTTAGTACGAATAAAAGAGAAAATGCCCCCACAACCACAAAGAACCCAATAATTGCGAAGAGAAATGTTCTCATAGACCCCTCATAGCCTTTTGGATCTCCCAATGAAACCGCCAGCTTTATAGCACCGTACCCAATAAACACAGCAAGCACAACCCCTGATAACATGAGTGCCAAATTAATCAATCTTAAAAAAGGACAGATAATCTGGCTCGGTAACGGCACCTCAATGCCTTGCGTTCCTGTAGTAGTGATATTTACACTCTGAAAGTCGCAGTTTACTTGTGCAGAGGCTACCCTAGGTACAAACATTAAAACTAACAATATTAGGAGAGAGGATATTAACTTTCTTGTTTTATTTTTACTAATTGTCATACCCTTAAAATCGCTTCGTTAAATAAACTAAAATCCAGTTGGAACATCCAAAATATTGGTGTCGGTGATCCCAAAAGCTCTGACTACCATATTTTTTAGTGCAAACACACCCAACGACAAAGCTGCCCCAATAACACCGTATAAAAACGCACTCCACGCCGTCTTTGTTTTATCTGGGTCTCCTCCTGAAAGAACATACATGACCATAGAGTATGTTATAGCCACCATGCTTATCATAAACCCCAAAGCTATAACTAAATTAATAACTATAGCAACAGTAGTTTCTATAGAACCAAATCTAGCCCATGCTAACTGCTGTGAGGGTTCTGCGTGTCTAAATATTCCTCCGATAGTATCAAACATATAAAACAATTGTAGCAAAAAAGCTCTAAGGTTATTAGAGCTTTATGCATCAACAACCAAAACAGTTTGGCTATTGTAATAATAACGGTTTAAATTAGAAGGGCGAGATATCTCCACCAACATCTATGTCGCTTCCACCTAGCAATTGTGGAATTAGATTCTTTACAAATGTGATAAAGAACAACCCCACTCCTCCAATAACGGCATAAGTCAACCACTTTTGAGCAGACTCAACGGCAGTCTTCTCACCTTTGGACATTACGTATTGGACAAAACCAAGTGCTAACATAACAAATACCATAGCCCAGCCTACACCAATGATCAAGTTAATTACAAATCCGAATACATCTCCTAAACTACTGAAATTACCCCCTAACGGCTCAACAACATCCGTATTTACAGCTTGCGCGAATACTTTTTGAATTATCATCTTATTTTGGTAACTCACACCTCCTTTAAAAAGGTCTCTTTACTAATTTAAAAAGACCCACCTAATAGTGCATTTATTATAACCTTTAATATCACCAAGGACAAAGCTATAAAGATTGCCCCTGTTATTGCACTAGTTAATTTCTTGGATGCTTCCTGCACTTTATCCGGCTGACCGGTACTAGTCATATACATGTACCCAGCGTAAATGATCATGGCTACGCTAATAAATATACCTAAGGGGAAAACAAGATTATAAACATTAGCAAACTGCTCCTCAAGGTTCCAATTTTTATAAAATACTCCTTGCGGTATTAAGTTTCTATCAGCTGGGTCTGTAGGTATAGTCGGGCCGCTTGGATTACTGGGATCATAATAGAATGTCTCATTGCTTGCACCGGGCACACAACACCCCTGGGATCCGTTACCACCGCAACTTTCA
>CAZHRD010000082.1:0-3305 GCA_964533985.1 uncultured Candidatus Saccharibacteria bacterium
ATGATTTTTGCGGTCACTCCCAAATCTTTAGCTTTTTTAATAGCCTCATGAGTTGTGCTTTTGATAGGATCCTCAAAGGAAATAACTCCCACAAAATTTAAATCGCGCTCTTCGTCCTCAACGGCGTAGGATTCACCCCCAAATGGCCTCTCTGATATAGCAATGACACGTCTGCCTTTGGCACCTTCGTTTTTCACCCATTCAAGCACCTCATCCTTTTTCTCCTGTTTACAATTTGCGACAAACGGTAATATGGCCTCGGGAGCTCCTCTAACAATAAGTTTATAACCATCTTTGTACTTTATAAGAGCGCTGTTTCGTCTTCGATTAGGATTAAAAGGTATTTCAAAAATTCGATCCGTGCCCTTTGTAAGATTTTTGTAAGA
The DNA here is from genome assembly GCA_964533985.1 of uncultured Candidatus Saccharibacteria bacterium. Lineage (GTDB taxonomy): Bacteria > Patescibacteriota > WWE3 > UBA101185 > UBA10185 > CAYSWS01. The sequence goes on from CAZHRD010000082.1 coordinate 387, forward strand.
TACACCAATTTTATTAATGATGGCTATATCAAAGGAATTGCTTGGTGTGCCTTGCGCGTCTAGTGACGAGGCTGCCAACAACCCCAATCTTATTGTTTCCTCTTTATCCTCGGAAAATACCTCAGCTACGACCGGTTTATTCTCGGTGATGGTGCCGGTTTTATCGGTGCAAAGTATCTGTATCCCGCCTAGATCCTCAATGGCCGACAATCTTTTGACAACAACTTTCTTCTTGGCCAGTTTTGTTGCCCCCAAAGACAATGAAAAAGTGGTCACTAGCGGCATGGCCTCCGGTATCACACCCACAGCCAAAGCTATGGAAAAAATTACTAAATTAAATATGGAAACGTTACCTTTGAAAAGTACATAGGCCACAAACACCAAAATTAAGGTTACAACTATTAGAAACAGAATAAACTTACTAAACTTGTCCATTTGCTTCTCAAAAAGACTTTTTTCTTCTTTTTCACTTGTGAGTTTGGCGATCTTTCCAAATTGAGCCTCAGCTCCCGTAGCTATCACGATCCCAATGCCTTTTCCTTCCGCCACGGTCGTACCTGAAAATGCAATGTTGGTCGCCTTAAAAACCTCAGTTTGCATCTCACTGATTTTTTCCACATGTTTTCTAACCTGCGCGGATTCTCCCGTTAAGGTAGATTCGTCGACTAAAAGGGAGTTTACGTCAATCAGCCTCAGATCAGCTGAAACAATATCACCTGTTTCTATAACAATGATGTCGCCGGGAACAAGTTCGGTAGCGTCTACAATGCTCTCCTGCCCATCTCTAATAATAGTGGCCCTTTTATTGGTATATTTTCTGAGAAGTTTTATGGTTTGTTCTGACTTATGCTCTTGAAAAAATCCAAGCAGCACGTTTATGAGCACAAAAAAGATAATAAAAAATGAGTCTAAGTGTTCGCCCAAAAAAAAGGTAACTACAGCTGCAATAACTAAAAGATAAATAAAAGCAGACTTAAATTGCCTGAAAAGTATATGAAACCAATGCACCTCATCTCTTTTTAGCGTGTTTTTTCCATGTGTGACCAACAATTTCTTGGCGTCGTGCTCTTTTAGACCAGTATGCTGGTCCACATTAAATTCAGCCAGAGTTTCGTCAACTGACAAAGCGGTATACTTTTCAAAACTCATGACCGCGGGCCTGGGAGACGACGGGTTTTTACAAGGCGCGTGTAATTATCTTTCAGAAAAACCGGACTCTTTAGTATAATGATGTCATGAAAATGAAACTAATTTTAGGTCTAGTGCTTGGTTCGATTATACTTATTGCTTTTTTGTATGTTAGAGATAGAAGTAGTTCTAGCCCCGGTTTGGAAATTAAAAACTTTGAGGGCACTGTTCCATTAAATACAGGTGATAACAATACCAATCAGTCACTTCTAGCGCCCGAGGAAGAGTTGATCACTAACTTTTTTGGACTAATTAACAACGGCCAAATACCGGAGGCCGTGTCCATCATGTCAGCAAGAGCCGTACCCGATGACAGTGCCAAACAGGCCTGGGGAGTGCAGTTTAACGCCATTAGATCGGCTCATGTTTTAAAGATAGAAGAAGTTTCGCAGGACACATGGACAGAAACAAGCAAAGAGTACAAAGTCACTTTAGAAATCTTTGTTGACGAAAGCGCCTACAACGCACCCATCCCATATTATGGTTGGGAAGATAACCCCAATATCCGTTTTATTACGGTTACCAAAGATGGTAGCGGCGTATGGAAGATTGACCAAATAGGAACAGGTCTTTAATTTGGTATAATCCTGTCATGGAAAATAAAATCTTAAACTACTCCGAGGTTCTATATTTAAACGCTGAAAAGTACGCTCCCGAGGCTTCTTTATTGCAAAACAAAGAAGAACTACCAAACGGGAAGAAACTTAACATCGTGAAGTTAGGAAATATGGAGGCCGAAGCCGCCTTTGCATATTTGTATTTTAGTGGTGCCGTCGGTCTCGAGCTTAGCTCCAAAAAGATACTAGGTTTTATTCCCAAAAAAGTAGTGGTGGTTACTAAGAAATCTGATGGCGCCGGTTTATCAGGTTTGGAAAAAGCTATATTCGATAGAGCAGACGGCTTGGACACGCATACAATCTTACGTCAAATAATAGGAGAGGAGTGCCCGGTACCTTGGGCCACCATTATTAACATTGTAAAAGAGTCGCTCGTTAAAAAAGAATTTTTGAACAAGGAAGAGATCACTAAAAAAGTTATAGTATCTTTTGTGACTTATAAATACCATCTCAATGAGTCGATAAATATTAATCTAAAAGAAGATCTGGCTGAGCTGAATGAGAAACTTAAAGAGTTTTCTAAGCTTGACTTCTATGACGCATTGGTTAAATCTATTAGCGCCGCTATTCTTTCTCAAAAAGAGCAGCCTGATAGCGATTCGGACTAATATAAAACCCCAAACCAAATCAAAGTTGCGCATAACACATTTATAGCCAAGTAATATTTTTCCAACCCTCTCAGACTATCGTGGCAAAACATCATCATTCTTGTCCTGTAATACCGTGAGTACAAAAGCAATTGGTTTTTTTCTTTAATATTTTCCCGGCTGTGTGTCTAATAACAATAAAGTATAATAACCATATGCCTAAAAATTTATTAACTTATGTTATTGCCACTCCAATATTTCTTGCCATGGATTATGTCTGGCTAACTCTCACATCCCAACCAATATACAAAAAATACATCGGTCATTTAATGGCTCCGAAACCAAATCTTTTAGCTGCATTGGCCTTTTACTTAATTTTTGTTGTGGGTTTGATTATTTTTGCCATAAACCCGGCTCTCCAAAAAAATTCCATCCAAAATGCGTTAATACTTGGGGCTTTATTTGGATTCTTCACCTACACAACTTACGACGCTACAAACCTCGCCACATTAAAAGACTGGCCTTTA
>CAZHRD010000083.1:0-3190 GCA_964533985.1 uncultured Candidatus Saccharibacteria bacterium
TGAAACAGGCCTCAATGGCATTTACAACATCATCGATGTAGACAAAATCTCTTGTAGTTTGTGGTGAGACGTGCTGCAGATACTTTTTTCCGGTGTAAATGTATTCTACGAGTCTGGGGATTATCTGATGCTCAAGCATTCCGGGTCCGTACACTGTACCCATCCTTAAAATAATGGCGGGCACATTGTAAGTTCGGCTCAAAAATAGGGTAGCTTGCTCAGCACTTAACTTTGAAGCACCATGCGGGGAGAGTGGCTTTGGAACAATTTTCTTTTCTGTAAGTACTTCTTTTTTAGCTCTACCGTAAACGCTATGGGTGGATGAAAATATAAATTTTTTAACTTTCAATTCTCGGGCCCATTCGAACACTCTTGACGTACCCACCACATTTTGTTCTATGTAAACAGAATATCTCTGCTCCTCATCTTCGTAATAGTAGTCCTTAGCCGCCAAATGAATGACAAAGTCAGCTGTTTTGAAATCGGTTGGGAACTTGTCTTTTGTGACATCAAGATAATGAAAGGTGAAATTTGGGAATTCTTTCAAAAACTTTGTTCTTTCCTTCTTTTCTTTTATGTAGAGGTTTTCTAGGTAGTTATCTATGCCTAAAACTTTGTGTCCGGCTATGAGAAGACTTTTTGAGAGGTTATAGCCGATGAACCCCGCGCATCCTGTGACAACAATTTTCATGTTTTGATTGTATCATTTTGGTTTTCAACATGTAAATTTGATTAGGCGAATTAGTAAGTTTTGACGCAGTTCCGCAGCGTTAGAACCTTGATAAGTAGGCCTACCTAATGCACAATACAATTATGTTAAAAGTCCGTAGAGAGGTATCGGAAAAACTACTAGCCATAGTCGTATTTGCATTAATAGCAGTAGCATTTATTACAAAATTAGATTTTCACTACGTTTTTACGGATGAAATTTTATATCTTCAAACAGGTGTCGAACATCTAAATGGAATATACACAGATGTACTACAGGTATCACCACTTCCAAAATATCTTGCCGGTATGCTTTACTTAATTTTTGGCCAAAACGCCTACTTTCTAAGATTGCCCTATGCGCTCATGGGAGTGGCCACCTCGTTTGTTATCTACCTGATTTTAAAAAGAGAATACGGAAAGGGTTTTGGTTTATTGGGTGCCATACTATTCACAACCAGCAAAATAATTTTCAACTCAACGAGAATGGCTATGCTGGAACCGCCTATGCATCTGTTTTGGATCCTATTCCACTATTTCTTTTATAAGACCTTAAGCACAGAATCAAAAAAGACGTATTATATAGCCGGAATCTTTCTAGGTCTTTCTTTGTCGATAAAAATCACTTCTATTGTACTGCTTCCATTTGTTCTTCTATGGTTTTTGTACAGTCTCAAAAAACAAAGCGACAACAGAGGAGCTATTGTTAAGAATTACCTAGCTATGATTTTAAGTTCAGCTCTAACCGTTTTCTTAGGATACCTGCATTTATTTTTGAAATTAGGCTTAATTAACGGCGTTTTAGAAACGATCAAGGCCGTTAAAAACGTTTACATAAGCAAAAGTGAGGCAGGAAAAGTTCATGTCATCAGAGGTAAATTGTACGAACATTCGCCGTGGTGGACGTACCTCTACTACCAAGTGACAGAAAACGGTTTGATTAGAAGTGTATTCTACGCGGCCACAGCACCATTTTCGTTCCTACTAAAAAACTTGTTCGTAGCTTATTGGGGTTTGTTTTTTTTACTAGTGTTAATGTTTCAGCAGTTCTCAGGCGTAAAAAACATAAGATATATTTCATCCTTCGAAATACCGTTGATTATGCTAACGGTATCGGGAGCGTATTACTTATTCGAAAAAGCAAAAAACAAGAAACTTGTGGTGTTACTCTTAACAATTGTTGTAACCATTTTTGTAAGTAATCAAATACTATATTTGCACAATCTAAAGCCAACGGAGTACCTTGGTTTATACAAGTACTTTAAGAAAGAAACAAAAAACTTTACTGAATACAAAAGAATGTATGTATTCGGTTCTATTAGAAGCATGAAGTGGTATAGAGACCAGGTGCCCGATAAGAATACGTTTTTGTACAGAAAAGACTATGAGATCATGTGCCCGGAATTTGGTAGCTTTGATTATTTTGCTTTTGACGAGGAGGAGTTATTGAAGGATTCTGAGAACTTTTTGTATAGGTATGTGATGGCAAACGAAGGTAGTTTTGAAAGAGTACAGGAGTTGGAAGATATGATGGCGTATAAAAAATTAGGAGATTTTGTTTCATTGGTGGAATGCCCTGAGAATATCGTAGAATAAAATATATTTTTTTTCACCACGTCTAATAAAAAGGATTTTTACCGAGTTTGACTTATAGTTAGCAATATTATCTATTCTTTTTAGCAATCATCAGATTGCAGGTTTTTCCAAGGGAGACTGCCACATTTTATGTGGTTTTTAGAGTGAGTGAGAAACAGCCCATGGAAAAGCACTTACAAATAATAAGCATACTTTGCACGACGTCTTGAGGAGGGACGAAAACTAACCCAAGAACAGTTCATGAGTTGTTGTAGTACCTTTTATAAAAAGTCTTACAGTATTAAGGAGATGAAAATGAAAAAGATTCTCAACTTGAAGACTTTATTGGTTGTGATTGTTCTCGGCGCCTCCTGGATGGACACCTTCAATTAAATTTGTGGAGGTTTCCATAAGTATGCTTTAGATTTGAAAAGACCGAGCGATTTACTCCCATGTTTTCATATGGCGGGTTGCGCTCGGTTTTTTTTATGATTTAAAAATGGTGACCCCAGGGGGAATCGAACCCCCGTTTTCAGGATGAAAACCTAATGTCCTAGTCCACTAGACGATGGGGCCGAGGCCACGGGACAGCGCAAACAAGATATAGCGCTAGTCCACCACGGTATTCTATCAACAATAGCATAAATAAAGCAAATATTTTGGTAAAATACGTTCGTGAAAATACTTTCTCAAATTCTACTATTTTTAACTACGACTTGGATAGGAATTTCGCCCACTGTAAATCAATTTACCGAAGGTGTGGCCGGTCAGCCCAGATCCTTTTTACCTCATCAGACTGAAACAAAAACTGATATAACAATTTCGCGACTTATATACAGAGGGGTTTTCAAATACGATATTTACGGTACACTCGTACCGGACCTGGCCGAAACTTGGAGTATCTCAG
>CAZHRD010000084.1:0-3188 GCA_964533985.1 uncultured Candidatus Saccharibacteria bacterium
ATGTGAAGGGTGCGATAAGCATGGCTCCCAGAATGGCCACAAATACCGGATTTGAGCCCACGGCCAGCTTTGGCAACATAAATTTAAAAATTACGAAAAAGGAGTATGCCAAACCGATTATCGAAAAGACTCCCCATTTTTTGCTCACTAATATCACGAGTACACTGAAAATTACGATTAAGAATATCATGGGATTTATTCTTAGATAATCGGTAATATAATACTGCTCATTTCCTTGCGTGCTAACGGCATGAAGCATAAGAACCTTATCTCCCGGTTTGAAGACGAAAGTTTCCGTATCTTGATAAACCGCGGTGGTAACTTCAACCTCCTCACCTTTTTTCTCACCGGCTAATATCCTTATTTTATAAACAATAAATTTTTGAGGGACGCCATAAATTTCTTGGGTACCTTCGTTCACAATCTCTAGGACTAAGCCCTTTAGGGTATCTTGTTTTGGTTCGAATGTTTCTGCCGGGGCTTGAGCCTGCACTGTGCCCTGCGATCCGTCGAGATAGGCTTCAGGCTCAGTATTAGTAAGAGTTGGTTCTTGAGCTATCGTCGCGCCCGCAAAAAGACCGGAAATAAGTAAGGCAGAAAATATGAAGGTTTTAAGTGTTTTGTTCATAACAGGAGACATTATATCAGTAAAGGTCCAGTCGAATATATTTTTGTATGCTATGATTTATGGGTGAGAGAAATTAGAGTAGTCCTGCTGGCTTTTTTTACTTTAATAACCGCGCGCATGATATCCGAACTTCCTGCCTGCCCGGGTAACTATATTTCATTATGTGGGTTTGGATTGATTGTCATTATCCCCTTTTTGCTTTCCACATATTTTCTGGATTCGATGATGGAAACTTTGGCTTTATCTGAAGATGGGAAGGAAAAAATTACGAGTGTAGTATTTTGTGTACCTTATATTGTATTTTCTGCGTTTGTGACTATAAAATTTTTGGTTACCGCATCCGTAATAACTTTGGAATATGTTTTAGGGCTAAACACGATTTACGCGGCATTTATCTATGTGATTTTTTACGTTATAAATAATCAGAAACTGACTCGAAAAGTTAACGTTATTTTTATGCTTACGTTGTTACTATCCGCTTTGATTTTTAGTTTCTTATAGTTTGGGAAATAAAAAAGACCAAGAGTCTTGGGGAAACTTGGTCTTTGTTTATTTAGTACCGCTTATTAAATACCCTTTTTAATGTAAGAACCCACTTCTTTATCCTTTTTTCTCATACGTCGATATTCACGTTCCTTGGCGTTTTTAACTTTCCTTTTTATCTCATCGTTATCTTTTATAGCTTCTTTGAAAACATCCAGTTCTACAAGTCTTTCTGTTTTTTTCAAAGTGTCTACGCTAAAGTCTAAAGATTCTTCGTCAATATTAACAAGAGGACTCGTTTCAATTGCATGAAGATAGCGTCTTTTTCCTCTCATAATCAACGGTACGTAATATCTCACTAATCCTGCGTCCATTGTGTTCCTCCTAGAATATTGGTTTTCCCGTATTCTATCACAATTTATATTTATATGGGTTATTTAAGGATGGTCGAGGTGGAAACCAACTTCCCATTGGATAAGATACCAGCAGGCGAACACAAAAAACACGAGTTGGCTAAGATAAAAAAGGGCGCGGTGTTTATTTTCGAACATTTTATAACAAGCGGTAGTGTAGATAGGAATGAACCACATAAAGTAAGTTCGATTAAAAACCGGTGTGAAAAGATAGAAAGCTAGAAAAGGAATAAGGGCCAAAATGTATTTATCTTTAACAAGTTTTAAATAATAAGCTGCCGTGGCAATCACCCACCCCGAAAAGCTAGCCAGTAACGTATAAATTTTGAAGGGAATGACCTGGAATAGTTCTATCTTGTAATAATAGCTAATGTAAAAAAGAAACGGCTGTCCCTGAATGAATCTATTCTCGTGAACACCTAGGGTACCGTAAAGATAGATCATGAAGTTATCCCAGCTGGTCATAAACGGCAGACTGATAAAAAGACCCACTAATAGTCCGGCCACCACAAAGTCTACTTTATTTTTTGATTTGATGAGCATGACCGGAAATAGAATATAGGGGAAGGTTTTAAAGGCAATAGAAAGAGCGTAAGAAGCGCCGGCCAGGACGTCGTCTTTTTCTAAAAGCATTATTGACGCGAACATAAAAAATATTGCCAGCGGGTCCGTGTAGACGTAATTGGTGCGTGTAATAAAGTAGGGATTGAAAAACCAGATAAAGAGAGCGGTTGAGACGGCTAGGACGCCTTTGTCTTTAAAAAGTTTGTATAGGAGTAGGCCCACGCCAATATCGGCCAATAAAATTGGAATTTTGGCTAAGATTTCGTAAGGAAGACCTGTGTTAAGGTACAGTACATACAATGATGTGAAGATGTAAAGCATACCTGGAAAATATGCATAGCCGTGGTTGTTGAGATCATCGGGATTTGAGAATGACTCCGCTGTCCATATATAGGGGTTTACACCGAAAATAACGTCAGTAATGGCGCGTTCGTAAGCGTAATAATCTTTTCCTTGTTGATCGAAGAATTTGAGGCGGCGCGCGGTGGCGAAAAATATGATGATGATGACTGACGCTACGGTTAGGTATTTTTCAATCGTGCCCCAATTTTTAGTAAAGAATAATTTTATGGGCGTCATGGCTTAATTTTATCAGATGGATCCTTTTTAAGGATGATGTAAAGGGCGGTTGAGGTTGTGATGAGCGTGACGACCAGGCTTAGGTAAAGGTATCTTTGGGGGTAGTAAATTATTTCCAAGTCAGCTCCGGTTTGACCCTTCATATCAACGGATTTTATCCACCAGGCGTTGGCAAACATATTAACTTTGAAGTGTCTATCTTCCGCAATTCGTTCCTTATCTTTGGCACGAAGAATCCAGTTGGTGTTGAAGGATTGGTTAAAGACTAGCATGAAGTCTTCTTTGGCGTTTTCTATGTGGACTTTGTAACGTGTGGGGTTTATTTTTTCAAAGGTTATGTCGGGGGTTTGCCTTGGGGGTGCGTTTTGTTCTTCGTAGAGAAGGACAGCTGGATTTTTACGTTCCTTGACGCTGAAGTCTTTGATAGTGTTTGATGAGACTGAATCTATTGTGACGGTTTTATCGAATTCCACTTTTATGTTTTTATACTCATTTGTGGGTTGAACATTAGCTACAAAAAT
>CAZHRD010000085.1:0-3182 GCA_964533985.1 uncultured Candidatus Saccharibacteria bacterium
CATTTAATTCGGCTAGTGGTTAATTCTACACCTAACAAGTCCAATAGCTCCTCCTTGCTCATCTTCTTGGCTTCCTCTAATGATTTTCCTTTTAAAGCCTCGGTTAGTACTGAAGAAGCAGCGACGGTCACGGCGCAAGCGCTTCCGTCAAAAACCACATTTTCGATCATACCATCCTTGACTTTTAACTGCATAGATATCACATCTCCGCACATGGGGTTTCTTTCGGTCACTTCTACCTGGGCGTCATCAATCCTTCCCCTATTTCTAGGGTTTTTATAGTGCTCCATTAATTGTTCGCGATAAATGCCGCTCATATTATTTAAGAATTTCTATGGCCTTTTTAATGCCTGAAACTAATTTGTCCAGATCTTTTTTGGTGTTGTAAATATAGTAACTGGCCCTAGTCGAGGCCGGAATGTCCAATTTTGTGTGCAGTGGCATTGCACAATGATGCCCCGATCTCACCGCCACGCCTTCCGTATTTAAAATAGCAGCGATATCGTGGGCGTGGAAGCCTTCTATAACAAAGGAAACTAGACCGGTTCTCTGTAGCGGGTCTTTAAGCCCTATTATTTCAAGGTTTGCAATCTCTCGAAGCTTCTCCAGCGCATATTTGTTCATTTCCACTTCGTGTTCTCTAACATTATCCATACCTAGTCCGTTCAAATAGTCTACCGCAGCTGAAAACCCTATCGCACCGGCCATATTCGGGGTGCCGGCTTCAAATTTCTCGGGAATTTCTGCCCATGTCGCATCTTGTTCGAACACCTCTTTTATCATACCGCCACCGTATTCCAGCGGATCCATTTCTTCCAAAATCTCCTGCTTTGCCCATAACGCACCTATGCCGGTGGGCCCTAACATCTTATGAGCCGAAAATACATAAAAATCGCAGCCTAAACTTTCCACATTAACTCCAAAATGAGGTACGGCTTGCGCCCCATCCACACACACTAGTGCACCAACTTTCTTAGCTTCTTTAACAACCTCTTTAACCGGTGTTATGGCCCCTGTAACGTTACTTGAATGGGGTAAGGATATCATTTTTACTCTACTCCCTATCTTATCCATTAGCGACGCCATTTGGACACCCTTTTCATCGTCTAAAAGAGAAAACAGTTCCAACTTGGCTCCGGTTCTTTCGGCCACAACCTGCCAGGGTACTAAATTACTGTGATGCTCAACATCACTTACTAAGATCACGTCACCTTTTTTAAGGTTTTTAAGGCCCCACCCGAAAGCGATCATATTCAAGGATTGTGTTGTACCTGAAGTAAAAACAAGTTCTTTTGGACGAACCGCTCCCACAAATTCTGACACAGTCTTTCTAGCCTTTTCATAAAGGTCGGAAGCTTCCTCACTTAAGGTATGAATACCGCGGTGCACATTGGCGTTGTGGCTTTTGTAATAGTCATAAACAGCGTTTATAACAGCCAAAGGCTTTTGAGAAGTGGCCGCGTTATCCAAATACACCAGATCCTTACCATTTATCTTCCTTTCAAGTATGGGGAAGTCCTTTTTAATATTATTCGGATCAAACATTGAGTGTTCCTTTAACTTTATCTCTTATTGTCTCATCTTGAATTCTATCAAGTAAACCGGCAAAAAACCCTTCTATAATGATGTCCTGCGCTTCCTCTTCCGATAGTCCTCTGGATTCCAAATAAAAAAGCTGGTCCTCATTTATTCTGCCGGTGGTAGCGCCGTGGGAGGCTTTTACATCGTCGGCGTCTATTTCCAAAATGGGCTGGGAAGTGTTGTTTGTGCCTTCTCCTATCACTAAAATATTGTCTTCCAGGTACGAATTTGTTTGTTGTGCTTTTTTTTCAATAATGATCTTGCCTATAAAATTAGAGCGGCTGTTACCACCTAAAACCCCGTTTATGTGGATAAAACATTGAGTATGGGGAACTTTGTGGATAGCTGAAATCTGCAACCCTATTTTTTGGCTACCTACCAACCTAAACGCCCCAAGAATCTCTACCTGGACTCCTGGCTCTTCAAAAATTATACTCAAAGACAGCGCCTGATCGTTAGCTCCATCACCGGAAACCTCATCAAAACCTGCCACATCAAGCACAAACTGGGTGTCTTCCTTCACGCTCTCGACCGTATTCGCACCAACCTTTACGTATTTGGTTTTCATGTATTCAGCTTTCATTAACCTACGCTCCCCTCCATCTCAAGCTCAATTAACCGATTAAGCTCAACGGCGTATTCTAACGGCAATTCCTTCACGATCGGTTCAATGAATCCTGCCACCATCAACCCCATGGCCTCTGACTCAGTCAAACCCCGACTCATCAAATAAAACAGCTTTTCTTCACCTATTTTACTGACGGTGGCTTCGTGCTCAATATTGGCCGAACTCTCTTTAATATCCATGACAGGAAATGTATCCGAAGCCGACTTTTCGTCCAGTATCAAAGCATCACACTCAACTCTATTTTTCACATTTTTGGCCAAAGACGAAACCGACACTAATCCTCTATAGCTGGTTCGGCCGCCGTTTAGACTAATAGATTTAGAAACAATGCTAGAAGTGGTATTTGAAGCGGTATGAACCATTTTTGCGCCGGCATCCTGGTGCTGGCCGTGATTAGCATAGGCAATGGATAAAACCTCACCATGAGCGCCTTCGCCCACTAAAAAGCAGGACGGATACTTCATGGTAAGCTTAGAACCTAAATTCCCGTCAACCCACTCCATAACCGCGTTTTCCTCCACTCTAGCGCGTTTTGTGACTAGATTATAAACGTCCCCCGACCAATTTTGAATAGTAGTGTATCTGAATCTAGCTTTAGGCTTAATAATAACCTCAACCACGGCGGCATGAAGAGAATCGGCTGAATAAACCGGTGCCGTGCACCCTTCCACATAATGGGCGTAGCTACCTTCTTCGGCAATGATCAAAGTACGCTCAAACTGACCCATCTTGGCCGCATTTATTCTAAAATAAGCCTGCAACGGCCTTTTCACCTGAGCACCTTTAGGAATGTACACAAAACTTCCTCCACTCCACACGGCACTATTCAAAGCCGCGAACTTGTTGTCATTGGGCGGAATAATCTTGCCAAAATATTCTTTGAAAAACTCCGGGTGAGCTTTGAGAGCATCGTCGGTGCTCATGAAAATAATACCTTCCTCAGAAAGCTCCTTTCTGAGTGAATCATAAATTA
>CAZHRD010000086.1:0-3167 GCA_964533985.1 uncultured Candidatus Saccharibacteria bacterium
CATCATTACAACTACTCTTTGCTATTAAATTCGATATAAAACGGAAATTCTTAAATATGAGGCTTAGCTAACCACTATAGTTATGTATTACCTAATGAAAAATAGTATAGGTTATTATAGAAATTTATGTATTTTTTAGTAATACTTCGGTTACATTTTAGTTACAACATTTTCACTTGTTTTTCAAAGTCTATGTTCTTTGTTTATTTGAAAGTTCTTTATATTTTATTTTTTCTAATTTCTTTTATTTAAACGTTATTGTAAATTTTGCCCGGTTACCCAACTACTTGATTTTTTGCTTCACATATTTTTTGGTATTCCTCACTCATATATTGTAAACTTATAGTACTCATGAGGTGCTACGATCTTTCTTTTTAAAATTATTTTAATTTTTATATTATCTAATAAAATATTTCTCAAATTTTCCTGGACAATTAATTTTTAAATCTAATAATTTCCGAAAAGAATATTTGTAAAAGCTACATATTGTTTTTGTCATATATTTTTTGGTAAGAAATTGAGTACAAAAATTTGGGTTCTAAAACCTGTCCTTTTGTTGTAACTGCAACAAATAGAGTAATATTATTGTTCTTACTGTAGTTAAAGGTGTTGACAACAGTTTAGCGGCTTTATAACATATTAGTAAACCTGTTCTTTTCCCCAAACGACAATGTTTGAACAGGTTTGCCAGGCCTAACTAATGAGTACAGAACCTGCCCAAAATTTAAACTCTGCTCTGAAAATTACTCAAGCAGCCAAACTACTTGGTGTTTCCCGTTCTACCCTTCTTCGTCTTGAAGAGGACGGCAAAATAACCTCCAAGCGTCTCTCCAATGGGTACCGTGTTTTTGAAAATGAAGACATCCTAAATCTCAAGTCAGAACTGGCTAAGATCAAGGAAGAACCTAAAATCGATACTCAAGAACAGCCCGCTATAATACAGAAACATAAGCAAGAATATGTTGTAACAACAGCAAGAGAGCCACATATTGTTGAAGAAGAAATAGAATTAGAAGAGGTATCTCCAGCCACTACAGTACCCCAACCACAATATATACCCACATACCAAAGCACTAAAGAATCGGCATTCAAACTAGATTTCGACTCAATAATACGAAGCCTCATAAGAAGCGCTATAGGGTTAAGTCTTGTGACCGCTATGCTAATCTCAATCTCGTTTTTAAAGTCGAACTTACCAAACGTGGCAGACCTCACAGGCAGCCTGTCTTTCGATATATATAATAAAAATAATAGCAATATGGATAGTAATGTGCTAGCGCTAAAAACGACTGCGCAGAGCCTAAGACATGTATTCAATATACCCTCCCTTCACAAAAAAGATGTGTTCATAGAAGAGTTTTTACAGGTAAAAGGGGATATTACAGGTTACTCTGATCTGGACATTCAAGGGTACTCTAGCCTGTTGGGGGGCCTATTCACGCCCTCCATTAGCGGCGTGACTTCTATAGACCAAACCACGGAGGACACTTTGGAAGCTACGCTTGGTCTCAAGGGCGATATCTATGCCGAAAGCTTAAATGATGTTCGAATTGGCCTGGGGGTTGTGGGAGGAGACACATTGGCATCAGAGATTAACTATGATGGCATTTTAAACATTACCGGTGATTTACAACTGGACGGAGAAAATGTTACCTCCTCTGCTAAAGACTTAAACAAGCTTGATAAACTGGTGGGACGCTCCGGAGGCGTGGTTTTCACCATGAAAACAAAATTAAACCAAGATGCTGATAATTTTTACTGGAATGCTGAATACAATAGATTAGGCATTTTGACCAGTAACCCCGCTGCCGCGTTCTCTGTTGGCGCTAATAGCGAGTTTAGAGTACAAGCCGACGGAGACGTAATACTGGCAGATCACACAATTGTCGATCTATCTAGAATCGCCCACAATGATAGCTCTATCCAGGGTTTAAGACTACCTGTTACAGCCACACCTACCGTCATGTCGGGTGCAGGTTCCGGCTACCTAGCTTACGACACTGACGCTGATACGGTAGTGTTCTACGATGGCTCTGCGTGGCAAAGCATATCAACCACAGTTTCCCTGCAAGGAGCGTATACGGCCGGCAATACTATCCAACTTAGTGCCGCTCAGGGAGATATGCATATATATGACGATTCCGGAATAAGTATGCTATTTTTAGAGGAAGGGACCGGTAATTTGGGCGTTGGTACTACTGCCCCTTCGTACAAACTAGATGTTGAGGGCACCATCAGTGCTACCGGTTTCAGAATGCCCACCGGCGCTACTAATGGGTACCTGCTAGTTACTGATGCTTCAGGTAATGCCTCCTGGCAAGATCCGGGGTCTGCAGCCAGTCCTTGGACACTTATCGGTAGTGACCTTTATCCGGATGCCCTGGCCTACAATGTCGGTATCGGAAACACAAACCCGGCCTATAAACTGGACGTGACAGGTAATCTGAGAGTTGATAGCGCCTATGACATCATCGTCGGCGGAGAAAACCTCGTCGGGACGCAGCTGGGTGTTCGAACCTATACAGATAACAGATATGTTTCAGATTACGATTCATTTACAACATCAGTTGACGCCTTAGACATGGCTCTATATAACGTGGCTTCGGGGGCAACAGGTTTGTGGAGAGATTTTGGGACTACCTATATTTACGCGTCTAACGCATCGGGGGGCGGTGTAGTCATTACTGATCTGGGCAATTTGGGTGTCGGCACAACGGCGCCCACAGCAAAACTGGATGTGGTCGGTAATATCCGAGCTTCCGGAAATATATATGCAGGCAATAATCTGTATATTGGCGCTGTAGCTCTCTCTGATAATACGGACGCCAATTCAGGCGCATCCTTAGTTGGATTATATGGAACTGGTTATGACAATATAGGCGCGAACACAGATGTACAGGGAGCTATAGGAGCCCTAGACTCAGCTATAGGTGGTAGAACATACTCCCAAGGGTATTACATATCAAATAGCCAGCAGATTACATCTTCTTTAAACGTGCTGGACATTGCGTTGTACGATCTGGCAAACGGGGGTGCCGGTATCTGGATGGATGCTGGAAATTATGTTTACTCTAAAGACGCTCTGAGTACTGTAATACAAGATGGGGGAAATATAGGTATTGGTACTACCAATCCAGCTGAGAAGCTAGAAGTAGCAGGTAATATTA
>CAZHRD010000087.1:0-3101 GCA_964533985.1 uncultured Candidatus Saccharibacteria bacterium
ATTTATCACATAGAGGCCATTCAAAAACTTGGGAAAAAGTTAAAACTTAACATTTTGGCTGTAAGTCCGATAAATTTTGCTTTGCTGAAAGCTCTAAAACAATCAGAACTTGAAAGTTCAGACCTGGTCTTAGCTCAGATGGGTTCTGATTTTACTAATGTGGGTGTGGTTTTCGGCGGCGCTATCATCAAAAACAAAAGTCTACACATAGGTCATACCCATTTTGTGGAAGAGCTTAGCCGCATCATGGGGCTGACGCAGATAGAGGCCTCAAAAGTGTTAAAGAGTCACTCCAAAGGCACTTTAAGCCCCAGCGAAAGCGTAGTGGTTCAAAACTGCCTAGGTGAGGTTTTGGAAACTTGGAGGGAAGGTATCGAATTACTATTTATGGATTTTACAGGTGTGAAAACTTTCGCCCCTCACATTTATTTATTTGGGGAAGGTGTGCAACTACCGGAAATTGAGGAGGAGCTGACTAAAAGTCCTTGGACTAAAAATATCCCTTTTAAATCTCCTCCCAGTATCGAAGTGCTACTTTTAAATAACTTGACCAAGATAGCGGACGCCACCGGCTCTGTGGTTTCACATGAATGGGTGGCACCGGCTTCACTGGCTTATATTTATGAGGAACTAGAATGACAAAATTAGAAATTGAATTACACGACAACATCATAAGCGTTTTGCATAAACTTAAAAATATTAATGACACCGGTATTGAGCTGGTTGTGCCAGAAGGATCGGTTTTGTTTGAGAATATTTTGAATTTGAAATTGATACAAAAATGGTCCGAAAATGAGGAAAAGGTGGTCAGCTTTCAAACAGATGATATAAATGGCCAAAACATGTTGGCCTCCATGGAAAACGGAAACAATGCCCCTGACGAATTAGCCCAGGACATTGACTCCATTGAAGAAGAGGTGCCACAACAAAGTATCAATATGCCTAAATTTAGATTCTCCCTACCCACCATAAAACTTAAAAAGGGGAAGATCCTGATATTTATTATTTCTATTTTGGTGCTAGTGGGCTTAATAGGATTTGGAGCTTATAACTACGCTTCCAAACAACCCATTGCCAACGTTAAAATTATTGTGAATTCTGACCCTTTAACTAGAAGCTTGGAATTCAAAGTTATAAATGGAGCGGAAACTAACGCTGAAAACAAAATATTAAAAGGTTTGACAGTTGAGTCTAGCGTGGAAGATAAAGTGACTATTGAGACCACCGGCGAAAAAATTGTGGGCGATAAAGCCGATGGGGAGGTAACTATCTTTAACAAGACAAATGAGGAAAAGAAATTTAAAAAAAGCACTGAATTAATCTACAAAGATAAAGACGACAACGAATATATCTACGTCCTCAAAGGAGATGTGACTGTACCCCCCAGGGAGGAAACCCCTGGCCCCAATCCGGGTGACCCTATAACCGTGGTTAACGGAAAAGCTAACGTTGACGTAGAAGCTAAAGAATTCGGGGATAAATATAATATTGATAAGGGCGAGGATCTGGATGTTGAGGACCAAAAAAATGCTGATTTTGTAGGCGAAGTTTATAAAGACATAGATGGGGGTAAGCAAGAAACCGTGCAGATTGTGGCTCAAGAAGATATTGATACCGTTATTGCCAAGCTCCTGGAAAAGGCGGAGGAAACGGCTTATCGAGCTTTGGACCAAAAGATCAGTGGCGGGCAAAAATTAATTGCGGGTTCTGAAAGTGTGTCGGTTATAAAAGAGGAATTTAGTCATAAACTAGGCGATGAGGTAGATGAACTAACCCTGACCCAAACTTTCGCCGCCAAAGGTTTGGTTTACGACCCGGCGGAGCTGGATAAACTTATAGACGAGCTCATTCAGGAATTCGTGCCGCAAGACTTTGTCTTATCTACCAAGGAAAGGGTCCTCAATGTGGAGGTCCTTGGGAATACGGAAACCACCACCCTCAACGAACTTGAAGCTGACCTCCAGGTTACCATCAAAACTTTTGTCATCACGGACATCTCCGAAGAATCGATCAAAAAAGAATTAATGGGTAAAAGTTTGGTAGATGCCGAAAGGTACATAGGCAGTATAAAAAATGTCAAGTCTTATGAACTAAGCATAGACCCACGCATACCTTTATTTGACTATGTACCCAAAGACGAAGCCCGCATTATTATTAATATAGAAAGAGAGTAGTTATGTTTAACAAGAAAAAAGCCCTCACCCCCTACGAAGAAAAAATACTGGCTATAGATTACGGTCGGACAAACATTGGCTTAGCCTTTGGTATTAATAATCTAGTTTCTCCTCTTAAAGTCATCTCGGGCAAAGATAATAATTCGGCTATTTCTGAAATTTCAAGATACATCTTGGAAAACAAAGTGGACAAGATTCTAATAGGTCTTCCCATTAGCGCTGACGGAAAAGAAACAGCCATGTCCAGAGAGGTCAGAAAATTCACAAAATTTCTTAAAATAAGATTAAAAAGACCGGTAACTTTTGTGAATGAATACAGAACGTCCGAGGAAAGTGTCACCGAAGCCGTAAATTTAGGTATTTCCAAAAAAAGAAGGCAAACGGTGGACCATCTCTCCGCCGCCCTTATTATTAAAGAATATTATTCACACCTGGTTGATTAGTCGGTTCGATTATTCTTCCTCGTCATCTCCGTCTTCATCCTCGTCTTCATCGTCCCAGTCTGAGTCAAACTCATCATCGTCTTCATCATCCTCGTCATCCACGTCCGCGTCCTCACTCTCACCACTCGCCTCACCCTCTTTCATAGCCACATCTTTTGACTCACAAATAAGACACTCAAAGTTTTCACCCGGTTCCATACAAGAAGGACACATATAGATGCCGTCCTTGAAAACCAGTTCCACCTGATCGCACTTATTACATAAAAAAAGTACGTCATCACGGTGGATAACACCACAATTTGGACACTCAAATATTAAATTTTCTTCTTTTTTTTCTTTCATTTGAAAATGTTAACATATACCCATGGAGATTTTAAGGGTGCTTGGTTATGTTTATCTTGGAATAGGAACCTTGTATGGCTTGTACCTTCTTTTTAGTGGTAATAGCACTATCTGGGGACTGCCTTTTAACATTCTGGGAGGA
>CAZHRD010000088.1:0-3092 GCA_964533985.1 uncultured Candidatus Saccharibacteria bacterium
CATTCCCAATAAGATTGTTTATCCGGCCATCATTTTTGTATTCTTATTCATGATCTTTAACGCGGCTTACTATCTCA
Organism: uncultured Candidatus Saccharibacteria bacterium; assembly: GCA_964533985.1. Taxonomy (GTDB): domain Bacteria; phylum Patescibacteriota; class WWE3; order UBA101185; family UBA10185; genus CAYSWS01. Next base: position 78 of record CAZHRD010000088.1, read on the forward strand.
TCTCATATTATATTCGATTAAAAAATGATCCTTTCGGGGTTTATTTGTTACAAGCCGGATATTTGCACGCTCAGGGTCTTTACATACTGAAATCCTTTGGCATAGTCATTCTTAGTTCGTCCCTTATTGCCGGATTTTTTGCTTTCCTAGTCAAGATAACTAAGGGCAAAGGAATGGGTGGGGGCGATATTAAACTAGGTTTTCTGATAGGCATCTTTAACGGATTTCCACACAATGTTATCGCCATCTTTTTGGGTTTTGTCATAGGGGCGTTTACCAGTCTTATCCTAATTATGTTAAAGCTAAAGACCATGAAAGACACGGTGCCCTTTGGACCGTTCTTGATCATCGGGAGTGTGATTGCTTTGATATGGGGTTCCCAGTTGTGGCAGCTTTACATTACGCTATTTTAATTGGTCTAATTAATCTTTTTTAACTTCTTCTTCGTTTTTTTCCTCTTTTTCTTCGTCGTCGCTAATGGTGGTAGCTAAGCTAGTAAGAGAGCCGGAGACGGCCAATTCTTTTTTTCGTGCCAATGTAAACCAAAACGTGGCCCCCTTCCCTGCCCCATCAGAAAAAACGCCTACCTTACCGCCCATGGCATCCACGAATAATTTCACAATATATAAACCAAGACCGGTGCCTTCTGATTCAGCCACCGTTTGATAAGAGGAATCAAGGCGACCAAACTTGTGGAACATTCTTTCCAGCTCGGTTGATTTGATACCGCGTCCCGTGTCTATGACCGACACTTTCACATAATCGCCTGATTTTCTGATATCTATTCTGATCTCACCCTGATCTGTGAACTTAAGCGAGTTACCCACCAGATTCACCAATATTTCGCGTAATTTGGTGGTGTCCACATAAGCAAACATTTTGTCGGACTCAGTGGTGATATGAAGTTTGAGCCCTTTTTCATCGGCCTTTACTTTCAGGTCAGATACAAGTTCTGTGACTGAGTCTACTAGATCCACGCGGTTAATGACCACATTGACGGCGTTTTGCTCTATGCGGGACACGTTAAGAATATCGTTGATAAGTTCGATCATCCTCTCTGTGCTTAAAATAGCTTTTTTAATATATTCCTTTTGTTTGGGCTCCAACTTACCGTGGCGTTCGGTGCTGATCATCCAGAGGTAGCTTTTGATAATGGTCATGGGTGTTCTGAGCTCATGAGAGGCCACCGATAAAAACTCATCCTTTGTTTGTTCCAGTTCTTTGATTTGGGTAATATCGGACACAGTCACTAGGCACTCCTCCTCTGTACCGGGGAGATCAATAATGGAGGTGCGGATGGACACTCTATGTTTCTTTCCTTTGGTTAACAAGACCGAGTCCTCCAAAATATTTCTAGTCTTACTTTTTTTAAAACAATAGGACTCCGGGCTGATAGGTGCCCCCTCTTTGTTGTAAAGTTCTAATAGATAATGAGCGTCAGATTCCAGCACTTCTTTTTCTTTGACATTGAAAAGTTCCAGTGCGCACTTATTAATAAGCGTGACCTTATAATCTTTATCTATGGAGACGATGGATTCAGGAATGGCGTCAATGAGCTGATTTAGAGTGGCTTTGTGTTTTGTCGCGACAGTTTTGGGCATTGAAACTATTTTACATTAAAAAAACATTTGGTATATACTGAATATATTATGGCAAACGAAAACGAATTAAAAAAGATTGTATTGTTGATTGAAGATGAAATTGATTTGGTCGATTTGTATACCGAGATTCTAAACGAAGCCGGTTACGATGTACTCCCCTCTTATGATGGTGACGACGGAATTTACAAAGCTAAAAATGATAACTGGGATTTAATGTTATTGGATATCATGTTGCCCGAAAAAGATGGTATGGCGGTGTTGGAAGAGGTCAAAAAAACTGAGAAGGGAAAGCAGGGGCCGATTGTATTGCTGACGAATTTGAATAGTGAGGATTTGATTGAAAGGGCTTATAAGTTAGGCGCGGATGATTATTTGATCAAGTCCGAGATTTCATTGGACGACATTGTGGTTAAGGTTAAGCAGTATTTGCAGTAATGTTAAGGGTTTATTAAGTGCTTTATGGCCGAAGAGAAACTGCCTCAAGAACATATCCTACGTAAGTTAATTTCCATGTTGGGGAAAAAGAAGAGAACATTGGTTGTGTTGGGGGTGTTCGTAGTTGTGGTTTGCCTAGTGGTTTATTTTATCTTACCAACGGTAACAGAAGTTAGAACTGGAAACATTATCATGGTTAATGAGAAAGAAGTCGCAGCGCCTATGAGTGAGCAAACTGGGAATGCTGATGACAGTCCATTTAGTAATATAAAAATAGAGCCAAGCGAGGAGTTTACTGAGTACAAAAAATCAATTAAGAGTGGTACCGAATATTGGAATTCCTGGGTATGGGAAAACAACCTAGTCTACGCTCAGATAAAGGAAGTTAATTCTTTAAATACAGAGATGCTTGTAAACATTGGACTGCCCCGTTTTCAAACCTTTTCTGAAAAAGATACTTTGGTCAACGTAAGGTGCCCGAAAAATAATACAGTGGCTATCGAAAGCCGCTCTCCGGAAAATGAGGTCGCTGTAGTAGATGATCGTGGCTTTGATATTTTCGAGAAAGCCGAACCGGGTGAGCTTTTTATCACTTACTGTTTGGATGAGGAGTGCGTGAACGTGGGTAAACAATGCATTATAGTACTGAATAAGGAAGACACCCCTCTTTAAAAAGTCATTGATAATTAAAATCCTATAGTGTATAAATTGTATGCTGTATAATACAGTGTCGTAGAGAGACTTTTAAAAAATATACTAAGGCTGAAAGGCCAAAGGAGGGAGTGATGAAGAGACGGATCAGCATTTACTTGCTTGTATTCGTTGTTTTGGTTTCAGTGACTACGGTCATCGCTTTTATTGTTAGAACTTCTGTTTCTGGGTCTAGAGATTATACTCCCGAAACAAATTCTGGTTTAATAAGCAGCGGACCGCGCGCATGGACCTTGAGCGAGATGCAGTATTTTTATTACACAAGCTC
>CAZHRD010000089.1:0-2972 GCA_964533985.1 uncultured Candidatus Saccharibacteria bacterium
ATCAGAGACAAGCTAATTGATGAGGAAATTGAGAAGGAGATAGGCAAAAGAGACAAAAAGTGGGATGAGGAAGTAGATTACATGCAGTTGCCACCCCAGGAATTGAAAAAAGAGGTTAAGAATTTAGAGAAGATGATGAAATATGAGGCTGAGATGCTGAATTTTGAGAGGGCAGCTGAGTTAAGGGACAAGATTATTTCCATCAAAAAAAATACTGATATTGACTAGGTCAATTTAGGTTAGTACAATCGGTGAAACCGTAAGGACAGATTATGAGCAAATATTTCATAATGGTACAAAATACGCTAATTCTCATAGGTAACGCCATAATTAAAGTAGTCAAGTTTATTCTTGAACTTTTTGATAAAGGTGCAGATTGGTTGTTGGACTTTGTTGAGGGCAAGCTTTCCAAGGAGAATTTCAACATCGTCTTAGATAAGTTTCGTAATTTAAAAAAACTAAGTTTGGAAAAACTAAAAAACCTTAAGCTACGTCAAACATCACTCGGACTGCCTAAAAAGAAAGAAGAAATTGAAGCCCCAAAAAAGATTTGGACGCCTCAATACGCTACGGTTAAGAAGGAAAAGCCGAAGGGTAACGTTGTCTCATACATAAAGATATTTGTGTTGGGTATTCTCTTTACGATAATATTTGTTTTTGTGCCTTCCAAAATCTATTCCTGGTTTAAAGAACTACCAAACCCTGAATTACTGGTGGTAAGAGCATCGACCCAGCCTACCAGGATATTGGATAGGAATGGAAGACTTTTGTATGAGATTTATATTGATAAAAGATACGAGCCGGTAAAGTTAGATCAAATTCCTCAAAATATAAGACAAGCCACTTTAGCAGTTGAGGACGACGAATTTTATCATCACCGTGGCTTTAATCTGAAAAGCATGATCAGAGCTGCCAAGTCAACTTTGGTGGATGATAAGTTGCAGGGAGGTTCGACCATCACCCAGCAATTGGTTAAAAATGTTTTGCTTACACCGGAGAGAACCTTAACCAGAAAGGTAAAGGAGTTGGTTTTAGCCGTGCTCGTGGAAACAAAATATTCCAAAGATCAGATCTTTGAAATGTACCTAAATAATATTTCTTATGGGGGTTCGGCTTGGGGGGTTCAATCCGCGGCTCAGAAGTTTTTTGGAAAAAATGTGTGGGAGTTGGATCTGGCGGAATCATCCCTGTTAGCGGGTTTACCGACAGCGCCTTCGATTTATTCTCCGTTACATGGAGATGCAGACAAAGTAAAGTCCAGACAAAAGTTTGTTTTGGATAGAATGGTGCAGTTGGGTAGCATAACTAGCGACGAGGCTGACACGGCTTACAACGAAGAACTGGTGTTCGTTCCTCAGACTGAGTACATTAGAGCTCCTCATTTTGTGTCGTATGTCCGAAAAGATTTAGAGGACAGATACGGAAAAAGATTCGTAGAGCTTGGCGGACTGACTGTGACCACTACTTTGGATCTTGATTTGCAGGAAAAAGTACAAAAAATAGTCACGGAAGAAGTTGAAAAGTACGGTTGGTTGCTTATTTCTAATGGTGCGGCCGTGGTTTTAGACTCCCGGAACGCGGAAATACTGGCTTATGTAGGTTCGGTGGACTATTTTAAGGAGGGTTGGGGTGCTTATGATGTTATTACGTCTTATAGGCAACCCGGGTCTTCCATAAAACCGGTGACCTACGCTCTGGCTTTAGAAAGTGGTTACACGACAGCCTCTATCATTGAGGATAAGGCAATTACCTATAAGTTTCCCGGACAACTTCCGTATACACCCAAAAACTACGATGGCAAGTATCACGGTAACGTGACTTTGAGAGAGGCGTTGGCAAATTCATATAATATTCCGGCGGTTAAAGTGGCTAGCAGCGTTGGTCCCGACAATATTGTTGCTCTCGGCAAGGAGTTCGGGCTATCAAATTGGGACGTGGATGGGTCTTATGGTTTGTCGGTAACTTTGGGAGGAAAAGAAGTCAGATTGTTGGATCACACTAATCTATTTGCGACTTTTGCCAGGGGCGGTAAATACAAACAAACCACACCTTATCTCTCAATCTTGGATGGTCGGGGCTACAACGTTTATCAGGACGACCGGAGTGAGAGGATTGTGGTCAGCCAAGAAACCGCTTACATCATTTGGAATATTTTGTCAGATAGTAACGCCAGAATTCCGGCTTTTGGGACCCAAAACTTTTTAAACATTCCTGGTAAGAAAGTAGCTGTAAAAACAGGTACCACTGACAATATTAGGGATAACTTTACCATGGGGTTTACACCAAGCTATACGGTGGGGGTGTGGGTTGGAAATAACGATAACTCTCCTTTGCACAGAAGTTTAGCTTCAGGTTTAAGCGGAGCGGCGCCCATCTGGAACAGAATCATGACTGTTACCTTAGAGAATAAGGGCAATGAACTTATGCCGGTGCCGGAAGGCGTTTTTACTGTTTTCGATGAAAAATGCGGCAAGAGTGAGGTTTTTGTTAAAGGCACAAAGGTGCCTGAGCATCTCTGTGTGATCGAAAAAGATGACGACAGCAAGGATAAGGAAAATGACTAAAGCCTGTAGGTTACTTTAGTTCACCCTCTTCACAAACCCAAAGAAATACCGTAGAATTTTTTATGTTATGTCAAAGCCGTCTGCATTAACACACATTGTTATAAAAGGAGCCCGACAACATAATTTAAAAAATATCGATGTCAATATCCCTAAAAACAAATTTGTGGTTTTTACGGGCGTGTCAGGTTCGGGAAAATCTTCATTGGCTATGGATACTATTTATGCCGATGGTCAGAGGAGATATGTGGAGAGCCTGTCGTCATATGCCCGACAGTTTTTAGGCATCATGGACAAGCCGGATGTGGATTCGGTGGAAGGCTTGGCACCTGCTATAGCTATCGACCAAAAGACCACCTCAAGAAATCCCCGTTCTACGGTTGGTACTATCACCGAAGTTTACGACTATTT
>CAZHRD010000090.1:0-2899 GCA_964533985.1 uncultured Candidatus Saccharibacteria bacterium
TTGTCTATAATAAAACCTAAAGTGCCAATACATATAAAGTTTATATGCCAGGGTTCCATTTTTCTCCTCCTTCTAAGATTTATTTTCGATATTTTATCACACTAACCCTATAGTGTAAATCCAGGTTAAATAATTACGACCCATCAAAACTTCTCCGTGATATACTTTCTTTATAAGCAAGGACTAACTGCCCAATGGAACCAAACGAAATCATTGAAACACAAAAGAGAATAATCGACGCCATATCTTATGGTGTGAGTGATGCCATTATCATTACGGACCCAGATAGAAAGATTACCCACTTTAACAAAGCCGCCGAAACTATCACCGGATTTAGCGTGGTAGAAGCCATGAACCATCCCTTGGGTGAGATATTAAAACTTACTGACGGTGATAACCAGGTTCAAGTAGACACATTTTGCCCACTTGGCGCCGTGGATCTTCAAGGCCTTATCTACGAAGGTGAAAATCTAAATCTTATAGACAAAGACGAAGAAGAAAACATTGTTAATGTTAGAACCCATAAAGTCCGCGGAGGGGCCACCATGAATTTAGGCAGTATTATCTTCATTGACGACACTTTTGAGCAAAGCGAACTAGAGCGCATGAAATTAGACTTTGTATCTATGGCCGAACACGTTTTAAGAACACCGGTGACTATTATTCGAGGCTACATCTCGCGACTGCTAGAAGAAAGCACCACTAACAAGCTGGAGGAAGTTGAAAAAGGTTATTTGAATAGCGCTTTCTTGGCCACAACTGACCTGCTAGGGTTAGTAGAAGATCTCTTAAATATTGCCGAATTCAGGCGCGGCCATGTGAAAATAAACGCAGCGGCCTTAAATATAGAAGGTTTGGTTTCTAAAGTGGTCGATGAGTTTAAACTAGTAGCGGCTAATAAAGGCTTGAATATTGTTTTCATTCCTCCGTTATATTCGCTGCCTATGGTTAAGGCCGACATTTCTAAACTTCATATTGTGTTGCAGAATTTTATCGAAAATGCTATCAAGTACACTAATGAAGGCAAAGTTGAGGTTATATTAAGCAAACCGGATAATGAGAATATTCAGGTGGCGGTTAAGGATTCGGGGCGAGGCATTCCTCAAGAATACATAGATAACCTGTTTTCTAAGTTTTATCGGGTCAAGAAAGCCTTAGAAATGGAGTACGGACTTGGTTTGGGGTTATATATAAGCAAAAAGATCGTAGATGCTCACGGTGGTAAGGTTTGGGTTGAAAGTAGCCCAGAAACAGGTTCAACTTTTTTCTTCACCCTACCCATTGTAAGTTTGGACGATGATTAACCCGTTTGTTTGATTAAATACAGTTTTTTAGTATAATTTCAGGGTTAATTATGTCTACGAGGGGGCGTAGCTCAGTGGTAGAGCACCTGGCTTTTAACCAGGGTGTCGAGGGTTCGATCCCCTCCGCCCTCACCATCCAAGAAAATTAAAAACATAAGTAAGGGTGGAGCGTATCTGTACTACGGAAAAACTTCCCTCTTTTTTGTATAATGTAATTGTGAAGAAATGCAATATTTACATAGTAGCTATTGTCACCGCAGTAATCGTTGGAGCAGGCTTTTTATTTAAGAGATATGGCCCAAATATAAATGAGATGCATAAATTAAATTCTGTAAAGCTTGAAGATTTATATGTTGATTGCGTTGTTAACGGAAAACACTATAAAGCCACAGAAATGGATTGTCTAGAGCTCAATCGTGAAAAAACCAGGTAGGAAAGTACCGAATCTCCTGAAAAATGCTCTAGTAATCGCAGCCAGTTCTATTACCTCTATCAAAGATTCCACACTTTGAATGTACATTTGTTTTTTACTAATAAACATTGGAGTTTCTTCATTAATCCCCTCTGCCCTCACCAATAACATTTCAATATTTACTGAAGATACTCATCCAAAAAATATTTTGTCCAGGGAGTAAATTCCATAGTTTTTAATTCTTCTTTGTCGGCAAAGTGCATATCCTCAAGCTCATCGGGGCAAAAGTCACCTGATACCTCAACTTTGTAGCACACACTAACACCAGGGATAACACTCTCACTTGGCAAGTTTTCGCCATAATTGTGATGAACTTTATGAATTTGCAAACTAACAGCATCAAATCCTGTTTCTTCCTTTATCTCTCTAATAGCGCATTCTTCAAAACTTTCATTTTCTTTTAGCTTTCCCGCGGGCAAGTCCCATCGTCCCGGAAACGGTTTGTCTTCATCATGAGGGTGTTTTCCAACTAGAATTCTTCCCTTTTCGTCTTCTATCAAAGCTGCGATAAAGGGCAAAGCCATGTAGTAAGTTCTCATATTTTCGATTATATCACTTAGGAAATCAGCTTCTTACACTGATACAAATTATCACCGGTAATCTTTGAAAACCCATTCTTCTCATAATATTCCCTGGTACCTACAGATGAGATGACAGCTATCTCTTTAAAGCCTGCTTTTTTGGCAATTTCTTCTGCCTTTTCCATCAAACCTTTACCCAAACCTATGTGCTGCGCTTTCCCTTCTCCCACATTCCCAATCTCTAAACTTTGGCCATAGACATGCACCTCTCTAATCATGGCTGAATCTCTTATTTCATCTATAAATACCGGTTCCTTTGGCAACGACAGCCTTAAAAATCCCGCAATCAAATCATCCTCGGTCACAAATTCAATAAAAAACTCGTTAGATACGGCGGTTTCGTATGCGGTCACTTTCAGCTGCAAATCCTCAAAGTCCACGCTTTTTCCTCTAATTTCTCTGGCTCGAATATCCTTGGACCTTACATTTAATTTGGCAAGATTTCTTTCCGCGATCTGCCTAAAATTAGTCATTTTATTGCCTTCGACAATGTCTGTGCTGGGAATGTCTCTAATGACGCGTGTGATCCTGCAATATCGGGG
>CAZHRD010000091.1:0-2818 GCA_964533985.1 uncultured Candidatus Saccharibacteria bacterium
TATGTATCCCAAAAACCTCTCCCCCTATCTGCTAATATGAAGACCCTTCGGCAAGAGTTAAAGGAAGAAATGGAAAAAGGCACCTGGCCCTGTTTTCCATTGGATGAAGCCGAAGGAAAAGGCATAGTTGAGGGTTCAGTGAGACCAGATGCAAACTATGTGAGTGGAATTAAAAAAGAAGTCAGGGAAATCTTCTCGGAAATATTAGACATTGACAAAGATATAATTGGAGATAAAGACCACTTTATAAACAAGCTGGGAGGCAACAGTCTTGATGCGATAAGTATCGCAAGCGAGCTGGAAAAAAAATATGACATCTTTATTCCTGATACTGTATTATTAAGATGTACAAATGTTGAAGATATATCTGATGAGATTGCCACCGCTCTGATGGCAAAGAATGATTGGGACGAAGATGCTGAGCTCCTAGTTGATGTGACTGACAGCGATGGGGAGTTTTCTCACGGTATGGCAAACTTTGAAGGTGGCCAAACCGGTGGAGGTATGTGGTATGCCGCCTATGTTGACGGTAATTGGGAAATCATTTGGGACGGTAACGGCACGATTTCTTGTGCCGGATTGGACGATTTTGAGGCTGAATATAACGTGATAATCCCCGCTAGCTTGATTGGTGAATGCTACGATGAAGATCTAGGCGTGGCTGTAGCGCGTTAATCTGCCTCTCCTAGTGTCTCAAATACTGTTTTTGCTGTAACAACAGCCTATTTCTGTGTTTTTATTATTAATATTATAGAACCCCATAGTTTACAATATACATATTATAGGCTATAATTACTCGGCACATTGAGTTTTTTAACAAATAATCCCAAAAAACATAGATAAGGAGAATACAATGTTTAGGAAAAGAGATGTAAAGACGAAGGAAAAAGTTGTACCCATAACACAGCAAAAAGTTGAAAAAAAACGTTTTGCTTGGCTTGGTAAGCAGTTAAGCCTGAGAGTGTGGCATATTTTAGTTTTAGCCCTGCTCTTCATTGGTTCATCCGCCTATCTTGGTTACTACATAACCAGCATAAATCGCATCGGCCAAGACCTTGGTTTACTTGTAGTAGATGACCCAAATACAAGCGACACCGGCATTGACTGGTATGTACTACCAAAGGGTGCAGATCCTGAAAAGGATAAGAATTATCTAGGATACTATGAATGCGAATTCTCGAAAGACGTTTCAGTTTGCAGAATTTTTGCATCGGGTATCTCAAGGTTTGACCCGCACCCTTTCCAATAAAGGGGGTTATAGGGAAGGAAACCAAAACAATAGTTAAAAGGCCAATGATATGGCCCGGCTTTGCTCGAAGTGTCCGAAACTGGGAAGATAAGATTCTGGGTTGGGCAGAGAAGTACAACCTTGATCCCAATCTTGTAGCCCTGGTTATGCAACTTGAATCTATGGGTGCAAAATGCGCTTCAAGTTCGTCTGGGGCATTAGGTCTATTTCAAGTAATGCCTTATCACTTTGGAGATGATCTACCCAATGCCTGTAATCCTAGCGTCAACGCCCACTACGGACTAAGATATCTTCGGACATCTTATGAGCTAGCGAACGGTGACATTTCGAGAACTCTAGCCGGCTATAACGGTGGCCATGGAGTTATAAACTGGGATCAGGAAAATTGGTACGCTGAGACCCAACTCTATGTATCCAAGGGTATGAAACTTTGGAAAGGATACCAAGAGTGGAAAAACAAATAATCAAAGTACCCTACGGGGCGAAATCTTAACAAAAGACTTTCGCCCCATTTTTTTGCCCATTTACCGCCAAAAACCACTGCCCCACAAACTTTCCAACCGCCATTGTCCTTACAAGCAATAAACCCAAAAAAATGGTAATATTCCCTATGAATTAGCTACTCGCGACTTGGGAGGAGGCGCTGATTCGATCTACAGCATGGGGGATGCAACAAAACAAGGAAAAGATAGTTTATAGGTTGTTTTACTCCTTGATTTTCTTTGATTTGCCTCCGCATCCCTCATGCTCGTTCCCCTTTCATATCTTCACAATTGTGCTATAATGTCTGCTGACATAGTAGATGTCTTGTAATGCATGGATGTTTCGTTTTTATGATCACCTTTCGTTAAAGACAGAAATTTAAATTTGGAAGGTGGTGTTCCACTTGAAAAAATTATACGTAGGTAATTTACCTTACACTTATAACGATGAGTCTCTGGCTGCATTATTTGCAGAATACGGAGAGGTGATCTCTGCTGTTATCATAATGGATAGAGCTTCCGGAAGATCAAAAGGTTTCGGCTTTGTTGAGATGGAAGACGAAGAAGCCCAAAAAGCTATGGAAGCTTTAGAAGGCCAAGAAATCGATGGCAGAAACGTTAGAGTGAATGAGGCTAGACCAAAAAGAGAAAACGACAGGAGATATTAATTTCCCTAAGTAAATCGAAAAAAAGATGACCGGGTGCTTTTAAGTGCCCGGTTATTTTTTATAAAAACGCGGCGAAAAATTATCATAATCGCCCCAAATCTAATATAATACGCATATGAGTATGAAAAAGTTAGTAAAACCTTCAATATTGCCCGGATTTATGGAGCTAAAAACCAATGAGCAGCTAGCTTTCAATGAAGTTATGGCAAAAATCCGCGAAAACTTTGAATTATTTGGGTTTGCTCCTATAGACACGCCTATTATTGAAAAGGCGGAAATTTTGATGGCTAAATCTGGTGACGAAGCCGAAAAGCAAATTTATGAGTTTAAAAAGGGTGATAATGAACTGGCTTTGAGATTTGATCTCACCGTACCTTTGGCTCGATACGTGGCCCAGTATTATAAAGAATTGAATTTTC
>CAZHRD010000092.1:0-1922 GCA_964533985.1 uncultured Candidatus Saccharibacteria bacterium
ATTTAACTGCGAGTCCTACCTCATTACTTATAGAGTATTACAAAATTTTGATAAAAACGTTTTCGTATCAAGCTATAATTAGCGAAATTTGTTAGAATATGTGTGTCCCGCCACAAATCTGCCAGCGCACAATATGGCAAAAAACAAAACACAAAAATACAATATAATCTGCCTTTCCAACCAACTGTGGGATTTTCCCAACTGGACCAACAAGCGCCATGTCATGCAAAGACTGGCAAAGTTGGATCATAAAGTTATTTTTGTGGATCCGCCGGTTAATTTTGGTCGATTGTTTTTTAAAAAGCTAAAAAGAGGGGAGTGGACTTTAAAAAGACTTTTCACGCAAGTTCAAGAAGATAAGTGCGGTGTACACATTTTCACGCCCATCAACCTTTTTCCCATCAGTAAATTTACCTCTCTTCTCCACATTCGCAAAATAAAGAAACTGCTAAAAAAGCAAAAAGTTGATAAGAGGAAGACAATTTTGTGGGTTTACCATGTGCAAATCGCACATTTGGAAGAATATCTAAAGAAATTAGATTACGATATCCTAATCTACGACTGTGTTGATAATTATTCGGCTTTCCCAGAATCAAAAAGTGTCTTTTCCACCAGTGTCTACGGCCAAAAATTGATCGAACAAGAAAAGAAGTTAGCCGAAGCTTCCAATTTGATTTTTGCCTCAGCTCCGGGTTTGGTAGACAAGCTTAGGAACTACAACCAAAATGTCTATTACACCCCCAATGTGGGCGACTACGACCGTTTTAAGAACGCTAAAAGCTACAAATATAAGATACCAAAGGAGTTATCGGAAATTCCCAGACCAAGGATAGGTATGATCGGGGCCATGGACGAATACAAATTTGATGCCGAACTAGTTAAAAAGTGTGCGCAGGATAATCCCAATTATTCATTTGTGCTTATCGGACCCTTAGCTCTAAAAGACAAAAACGCTACTATAAAGGATCTAGGTTTGGCTGATTTGGATAACGTTTTTTACTTAGGCTCGCGCCCCTATGACCAGAAAAAGTATTACATGGCCGGTTTTGACGTAGACATTATCCCTTATCAATTAAATGACTACACGGTAGGCGGCTGTTTCCCGGTTAAATTCCCGTAGTGGTCACGGATTTACCGGCTTATGCCCCATTTGAGCATGTGTGCTACATTTCAAAATCGTACCAACAATTCTCGGACAATATCAGGCGGGCCTTAGAAGAAGATAACCCAACCAGGATGAAGGATAGAAAAGAGGTGGCACGGGTGAACGACTGGGATAATAAAGTAGCCGCTATGATGAATTATGTTGACGCTTATACCGCGTAGCTGTCTAATTTAAGATTGATATAATTAATAAAATGAAAATTGTTTATGTTCTCAACTCAAGTTCTTACGGCGGTATGGAGTATCATGTGCTGGATCTAGCGGAGGGTATGGTTAAGTACGGCCACGAAGTTTTTGTGTGGTGTCCGCCGGGGGATATTGTGGGAGATTTTGAGCGGGTTGGTGCCAAGGTCACCCAAGTTAAGATCCCGTTGGATATTTGCCCTTCCTACATTTGTAAACTTAGAAAGTTTTTAAAGGGAAATAGGATCGATATTGTACACGCTCACGAACTAAAAGCGGTTACTAATGCTATGATAGCGGCTAAGTTGGCTGGGGTTAAACACCGTATATCCCACACCCACACCCCGATTTCTGAGTGGCAGATCAGCCCTCTAAAAAAGAAACTTAATCTGTTTGTTTACCCAAAAATAGTTAATTGGTTTTCCACTCAAGAAATAGCTTTAACTGCATCCAGAAAGGATATAAAAATTAAAGAAGGGATAAGGGCCGAAAAACTTCATATTATAGAAAGTGCAAATGCTGTACGAACTAAAGAGTTTATTTTAGGGGACAACATCAAATCTTTATATAGGCAG
>CAZHRD010000092.1:1932-2794 GCA_964533985.1 uncultured Candidatus Saccharibacteria bacterium
GATTATAAAGAAATATAATTTGCAGGATGATTCTGTAATGTGGGGTTGTTTGGGTAGGCTTACGGAAGAAAAAGGACAGAGTATTTTGATAGAGGGATTTAGGATATTTCTAGAAAGTCTACCTGACGAAGAATCGATAAAACAGCATCTATTTTTAGTTGGGGGAGGAAGCTTGCAAGACGCTCTTAAGAAGCAGGTTAGCGACTCAAGTTTAAATGACAAAGTTACCATTACGGGAAAAGTACCGCGACAAGACGTCATCAAGCATTACGCTTCATTTGACTACTTTGTTCAGCCCAGTCTAGCCGAAGGTTTTGGGATTGTGCTGTTGGAAGCCATGACAGTTGGAGTTCCGGTGATAGCCTCTGATCTGGAAGTTTTTAAAGAGGTGGCTAAGGACACGGTGACTTATTTTAAAAAGGGAGACGCGCAAGATTTAGGGAAAGTTATGCTTGAAGTTACCCGGGAAAAAAGTATCGTTGATGAAAAAAAGCAAATAGCGCAGCAAAGAGTTGTAGATCTTTACTCATTTGAGAAGTTTGCGGATTGCTATAACAGCTACTATTTAGACCTGATGAGCAAATAATTGTGTAATTCCTTATTGTATAATCATAAATATGAAAGTTTTAATGCAGGGAAGGATAGGGCTTTTGGAAGCTGCCGGCGGAGATAGGATTCAGGTAGAAAACACGGCGGCCGAATTAAGAAAACTTGGAGTTGAGGTAGAAATTTCCACTAATATCAAAGCTGATCCGTCTGAATTTGACTTGGTTCATGTTTTTCAACTGGATTGGACTACTGAAACTCATATTATGGCTAAAAACGCCAAAAACCACCAAAAACCTTTAGTGTTATCGCCCAT
>CAZHRD010000093.1:0-2717 GCA_964533985.1 uncultured Candidatus Saccharibacteria bacterium
CACCTAAAAACATTTTCATATTCAATTCCAAATGGTGAAGGGGCAGTTTTCACCATTTGTCACCAATCTATATCTATATTCCCCCATTTAATATCCGTTCGTCAAGACAAATAAAACCCGAAATACTGATAAATCAATAATTCGGGCGACGCACTTTTTTTTTATATTTTTAAAATTTGAAAATTTTCTCTTCCACGAGAACTTATTTTTAAAAAGTGAGGAAGTTTGAGAACTGCTAACGCTAAATGGTTTTAGTCAGGTCTCTTATGTCGACCCTAATCTGCACTGTACTATCCCTGTCTCTAACCGTAACCGTATCGTCTTCCAAAGTTTGGAAATCAACCGTAATACAGCTGGGAGTCCCAATCTCATCCTGCGCCAAATATCTCTTACCAATGTTGCCTCTGTCGTCCCAATCAACGGCAAACCCCGCCTTGATCAAGGACTCATAAACATCTCGGGCTTTTTTCACCATCTTAGGCTTATTTCTCAAAAGCGGGAAAACAGCGGCTCTGTAAGGAGCTATCCTCTTATCCAGTTTCAACACAGTTCGATTTTCAATTTCGGTATAAGCATCGAACAACAACACAAACATTAACCGGTTCAGACCAATCGAATACTCAACAATGTGAGGTACAAAACTCTCCCCGGTTTCTTCATCTGTCACCTCCATACTGGTACCACTATACTCAGCATGCCTTGAGAGATCCCAGTTACCTCTGTAATGAATGCCTTGAAACTCTTTCCACCCGAAAGGAAATTCGTACTCAACATCCGTGGCTACTTTATTATAGTGAGCTCTTTCCTTAAATTCCTGGTCTCTCAATCTCAATTTCTCTTCCCTTAACCCAAGACTGACCAACCATTCCATGCTCCACGTTTTGAAATGTTCAAAATATTTGTCGTGGTCTTTTTCATGCAAGTACATCTCCATTTCCATTTGCTCAAATTCTCGGGTTCGATAAAAGTAGGGCCCCACCTTGATCTCATTTCTAAATGCTTTTCCAATTTGTGCAATTCCAAAAGGAAGTTTCATTCTCATGGAGTCTTTAACCAGTTTGAAATTATAAAAAATGGGCTGGCAGGTTTCGCCTCTCAAATAAGCTTTAGTTTTTGAAGATTCGGTGGTGCCTATTTCCACCTCCACCAGTTGGTTGAAAAACTTAGCTTCCGACAATTCATTGCCGTCCGGACTTTTTAGTTTATTGTCTTTGATAGCTTTATTAAATTCGTCCAAAGTGTAACCATCTGAAATTATACCCAAAGCTTCATCCACAATATGATCAGCGCGGTATCTCTTATGCGTCTCCAAATCCTCAACCATAGCATCAGAAAAAGACTCAACGTGGCCACTGGCCTCCCAAACCCGGGGATGTGAAATTATAGCGCCGTCCAAACCTACAATATCGGGTTGCTTGTGCACAAACTCTTCCCACCACAAATTCCTCAGATTCCTAAGCATCTCCGCCCCCAGCGGACCAAAATCATAGGTGGCTTCCCAACCGCCGTAAATGTCGCTGGAAGGAAAAACGAACCCTCTTCGTTTACATAAACTTGAAATATCTTTTAGTAAGTCTTGTGCCATATTGATAGTAGTATACTAACTTTTTAGCTAAGCTCCAAGCTTTTTAGGTTTTCCTGTAGGATTTCTCTTACAAAATCCTTAATTAAATTGTTAGCTTCCGCATAGTTTCTTTTTTCGATTAATTCTTTCCATTTTAAAAGCAGTTCTTTGGGGGGTTGATACCCCAATATTTGCATGAGCTTAATTTCAAACTTATTTACTTTTAGAGAAATTTCACCGTGGTTGTTCTCCAGGCTTTCCAAAGAACTTACCAAAAGGTCAAATACCGGTTTTACGTTTTCGTCTTCGTCAATGAACTTGTTGATCAATTCGGCCATGTAAAAAGCCTGCTTAGATAATTCTAAGTTTTCTTTTATAACTCTGAAGGATTTTAAGGTTTTTACTTCCGTAATATAGTTTTGACCGCTGGCGTGTTCATTTAACTGTACCTCAATTAGGTTTAGAGTGTCGAGGTTTCCACCGCGCCGGGACGATACTTTTCTCACACCCTTTCCAATGCCAGAAATCTTTCCCCGGTCCGCAGATAGAAGGGTGTAAATTTTGTCTGTGTCTTTAAAAACAAAGTTTTTTAGGACCACAGCTTTGGTAGTAAAACTTGGCATATGCTAATAGTACTATAAGAGAATTACTCTAGTTTGAACGAAACGGTCTGATCCTTTGACAACTCTATGGTCTGTGTCTGATTTCCCACGGATACAATATGCACTTCCTTATCTATACCCGCCTGCTTTTGCAGGGTTAGCGTGTATTTACCATCTTTAATAATGTCATCGGGTAGATAGTACTTGAAGGTCATTTCTTTCTTTTCTCCGGGGCCCAATTCTATGTAAGCCGAATAATAGGTCTTGTTTTTCTCTTCGCCGGTACCGGTCTCGTCCTCGCTACCCTCAATACCAATTAATTCCGTGTTCAGAGGTGTGTAAACCCGCACCCAATCCCTAAACCTTTTTACGAATGGGCTATATTCTTCTCCCGGTTGCTCGTAATTGTAAGTGATCTTGACTGTTCTCACCCACCTATCACCCTCTTTTTCCAATTTATGATCGACCACTTTATTCACAAACCAGTTGGTTTTGTCTGCACCTAAGTTTGTTTGCACCACGTACGAATAATCTCCCTCTACCGGATCTTT
>CAZHRD010000094.1:0-2689 GCA_964533985.1 uncultured Candidatus Saccharibacteria bacterium
CAAAAACTGATTTTTATGACACAAACGAAGCCAGTCCGGCTCAAATAAGCGACTTACTAGAAAATATCGTCACGGGAAAATACTTATCTAAGCAAAGTAAGCAAGAACTCTTAGAAAAAATGTCACAAACGTCTTATGACGATAGAATTCAGCTTGGTCTCAGCCCGGAAATAACCTTTTCTCATAAAATCGGAAACTGGCCTGATACTAATTCCTGGCACGATTGCGGTCTGGCAGTGAAAAACAACAAGCAAGTTATCGTTTGCTTAATGTCGGAAAACGCCCCCTATGAAGACTTCGAACAAGCTGCCAAACTTGTGGGTGAATTCGTAAATATACTCTTTTAGAATTTTCTTATACAATATAGTCACCATGTATTGGTACAAAAACTTGCCCGACCAACAAACCTACGAAGATCTAAAACTTAGAGACTCCCCCTCGGCGCGTATTCAAAGGGGTTTTATAGAGTTTCTGATACTCTGCTTTTTACTTGTTATTGCCTATTTTTTATTTAGTGGTTTTAGCTATATGGATCCTAGGGATCAGTGCTTTTTGAAGATCAAGTACGATGTTTTGAAAGGTGACCGCAAGAGTATCATCGCCGCCTTAAAAAGACTTAAAGATGAAGATTATATCTTTTATCGAAAATTTTGTGCCAATGTCGACCAGATATATGAGAAAAAATGTACTATGTCACAAACAGACAGCAAAAAAGTGGAATTCATCAAAACCGACGGTTGCTATATAAAAGGTTCGCATGCCATTTTAATTGAACCGGTAGATGAGACCCATTACGATAGAATCGACCGTCGAATTGAGACTATAAAAAAGTACGGTAATATGGCCATAAACTATTGGGATAATGAAGCGCCTGATTTATTCGGACAAGAAGAAAAGTTTAGTATTTTGTAACTGTATTCAAATAAGTATTTCCGGCTGCGTAACATTCTCTTTCGGTCATGGCCCGACGTTCAGCCGCTTGTATAGCATGGCAGGTTTCGTGGACAATGATCGCCCCCGACATAGCAATATTGCTCTGATCATTCCCTATATAGATAGTTCTTGGTTTTGAAGATTGAAAACAGCCTCCGTCAAAGCCTCCACAACTGGGGTTCTTGTTGATAATGCTAACGTATTGGCAAATTCTCATGTAGTCATCAGGCGCGCCGTATTTGATCATTTTAAGCACGCTTTTAGTGTTAGTATTGCTGGGTAAAAAGGTAGGAATGATAGTTATTTTGCACCCGAAATCAGAATCATAGTAGAAAAACTTATAAACAAGAAAAAGTGCTATAAGCAAAAAAAGTAGGAGCAGTTTTAACTTTTTCATGGTATGTATAGAATAACACAGGATTAATATATGAAAAATCAGGAACCGTTGGCATCAAGAATAAGACCTAAGAAACTAAGCGAATTTGTTGGCCAGGAGCACCTTGTCGGACAAGAAAAACCTTTAAAGATAGCCTTGGACAACGGTCACGTCTTTTCTATGCTCTTTTGGGGTCCTCCTGGCGTGGGTAAGACCACTTTGGCTCGAATATACGCTAATACCCTTAATGCTGATTTTTATCAGTTATCGGCGGTTTCAGCCGGTAAGGCAGATGTTAAGGTAGTTATTGAAATCGCTCAAAATAATGAGACAGGACAAAGGACCATTTTATTTTTAGACGAAATCCACAGGTTTAACAAAGCTCAACAGGATTTTTTACTGCCCCATGTTGAGGATGGCACTATTATCTTAATTGGCGCTACCACAGAAAATCCAAGTTTTGAAGTTATCTCTCCCCTACTCTCAAGATGTCGAGTTTTTGTCCTAAATGAACTTAGTGACAAGGAGATGAAGAGGATCATCAACCGGGCGTTAAAAGAGTTAGAAACTGATGAGAAAGTGAAAGCTGATGCGGACGCTGACGCGAAAGATTGGTTGATTTCTATGGCCAACGGCGACGCACGACAAGCCATAACCATGATCGAAAATGCTTACAATTTGTACGGTTCTATTACGGTTGAGACTTTAAAAGCAACATTACAGTCTAAGCACCTTAGATACGACAAAAAGGGAGAAGAACATTACAACACCATTTCAGCCTATATTAAGTCTATGAGAGCCGGAAATGCTGATGCGGCTATATATTATTTGGCGCGCATGGTCGACGCCGGTGAAGACCCTCTATTTATTGCTCGAAGAATGGTCATTTTTGCCTCGGAAGACGTGGGTTTGGCTTCTACGGCGGCTTTACTGGTGGCAAATGAGGTATTTGAAGCCTGTAGTAAGATAGGTTATCCCGAATGTGCCATAAACTTAGCTCACGGAACGGCTTTTTTAGCTAATTCTAAGAAGAATAGAAGCGCCTACAATGCCCTACAGAAGGCCTTAAAGGATGTAGAAACATATGGAAACCTTCCCATTCCCCTAAAAATCAGAAACCCAGTCACAAAGTTGATGAAAGATACGGGCTATGGTGAGGGATATGAAAAGTACGATAAAGAAGGATTATTTCCGGAAGAGCTTAAGAACCGCCGTTACTTCTAGCTTATAGTATTTACAAATAACCTAACCAATGTTATAATATTCGCAGATTATCAAGGCTGATGCCTTGTTTAAATCTTTTTCACCCGTAGCAAATTTTTTCTAGGGGTGGAAATAAGCAGCCGCTCCTAATTGTTCCGAAAGGACAAGGAGGTGAGC
>CAZHRD010000095.1:0-2594 GCA_964533985.1 uncultured Candidatus Saccharibacteria bacterium
AGTGGGCATAACATTATTAAAAAACGCGCCTATGAAATAGAGATTGATGAGATATTTAACGGTGATCTTATCCGCGTTTCCATGGATCAAAAGGGATTTCCATCTAAAAGCCCCCACCACATAATTTAAGACCAGCAGCAAAATTATCAACGGCGCAAATCTTAGATCCAAAAGCTTGGCACTGGCAACTATTTTTTCGACCGTGATGTCATTTTTTATAAAGATATAGGTCAGCAAAGAACCGCTAACAACTATCTTTAAAAGTATTTGGAGTCTCTTTTTCATCTTCTCATTCATTTTTGGCGCCCCTTTTTAAAAAACCCGTCCCTTTACTAATGGCGTTTTTCATCTCACTTACAGACGTGTACTTGGCAACCACCAAAAACCAAACATAAAAGGCCACAAATATTACATAAGCTGTAAATTTGATATAAATATTCTGAATAGACCCCATATAACTTATGACGATAGTCTGAATTAAAAGCAACAGGTGCGTTTTGTCGATATAGGTAAATTTTAATTTCTTTTGCAGTAAAAATGTTAGACAACAAAAGCCTAAAAAGGCTCCGGCCATCATGGCTACGGACATGGCTATAGCCGGTGAGATCACGGTTCGACCAAAAACGTAGATGCCTAAGGTAGATACAAACATAAGCGCAAACCCCAGGATCATTTCCTTTTTTAACTTAGCCGGAATAGCCAAACTGGCGTTAATAATGTTTATCAACGAAAAGAAGATAAAAGCAAACACCATGGGCGGAAGCAAAGGCAAAGCACCATTGTATTTGTCGCTACCTATTAAAATGGTAATAAGCTCATAGGCCCAATAAATGGCTGACATAGCAAAAAACAAGATAATAGCGTAAACCCTATTAAAATTGTGGGCGAACATAGTTCTAAATTCTTTAATGTTGGTAACGTACTTTTCCGAAAATACGGGCAGATTTACATCGGTAATAGCATCAGAAATACTCATAAGTTTTTTAGCATATAAAAGGGCAAACGAATAAATACCCAGGATCTCAGCATTTTTCACAAAACCCAATAAATTAGTACCGGCTTTTTCCCAGTTCACCACCAGCACTTTGACTATGAAAATAGACATACCCAAGGAAAAAAGATTCTTAAATATGGTGATAAACTCTTGCTTGCTGGGAAGTTTCATTTTGTCAACATAGGGTTTAAAGGCGATGATCAACAAAACGGTCGACTTTAAGAATTCGTGTAGGAAGTTAGCGTAAAAGAAACCCATGATCTTGTATTTGTAAACTAAAGGCACATAAATGATGATGCTCGCGAGAGCTATGACAGCCTGGAAAATAAATAATTCCTTAAATCTTTTGGTACCGGAAATAACCGCATTTAAAATGGCCTGAACGCCTTGCAATAAAATAATTCCGGCAAAGATCCTTAACGGGTTGAGCATTTCCGGAAAACCGTAAGCTTGAGTAATTTTGGGTGCTACCAAAAATAAACCAATCGATAAAGGAATGGTAACCAAGTATCGCACCGATACCGACGTGATAAATATTTTGAACACATCAGTATTTTTGTCAGAGGCAGCAATTTCTCTATTGGAAGCGCTGGCCAAACCTAAATGTTGATAAATCCCTAAAGCCGAACCAATCGATACCACCAATTGGATCACTCCCCACTCTCCAACTGTCAGTATCCTTAAAATAATAAAACTTTGCACAATACCAAACGCCATAGCCACAGCACGGGAAAAAAAGCTTATAAGTTGCCACTTTTCTAATGATTTCATAACTTTGTAATTATACAGCTTATCAATTAATTAACCTGTACGGTAGACAGCAAAACACTTCTGGTTCTAATATTATTGCCCATACCTATAAAAACGTAGTACTCTCCCGGTTCGACAAATTCAGGCATGACAATCTCAATTTCTTCGCAATGCAAATGAGGGTAAATTTGCCAGTTGGTAGATCTCACCTGTTTTTTTGTTCACAAAAGACGTGAACAATAAGTAATCATGCAGGTCGGTGTCTTTTTCCGAACCACTCTCTTTCCTTTCGTACACAACTTTTATACTACTATCTTGTCCTCTTCCAAATTGCGCCGGTACCTCAAAATCAACGATAGTTAAGCCTTGGAAAAAGTTAAAGTTTATCTTTCCCGGATATACAAATCTTTCTTGAATGGGCAGCATCTCCTCTTTATCATGTGGGCCCACGTTTTTAAAGACAAAATAATTGCCGCACCCAAGCTCCATTTTATAATCAGGAGACTTTATGAGGTCATCGATAATATCTGTAATGATGTCGGTCTCTATGTCCAGTATGGTGAATATCTTCTTGGCAAAAACATCCACGATAACATAATCGGCTTCATTATAGAGCGCCGGGAAAATAGCGTACGTTTCGCGCATGGACAAGTGAGCCCCCAAAGAGTCCGGTCCGGAAACAGAGGCGTCATCGGGAATGAGCTTCACGATCTGACGGGCACAATCAATATCTTTGAATTCGAGCTCACTAATTTTAACTACATCGCCGGGTTTTAGATCCTGCCCGATGATTTTAGTGTCGGTTTTGGCAAAGACCAAGATGTGATCGGCAAGGGTAGCCAGGCTGATC
>CAZHRD010000096.1:0-1362 GCA_964533985.1 uncultured Candidatus Saccharibacteria bacterium
ATTTGAGATATCTCCTGAGGCTGATAGGGAAGAGTCCGTATCTTTAAGATCTCCATCAATGTATAGTTTTATCGAATCTGTACCATCTTTTACCCCCGTTATCATGTGCCAGTTACCATCTGAATAATCTACCGAGGTATCAGAAGCCACATCTTGAGGGAAGGAAGAGTTGTCCTCATCGATGCCAAAATAGACATTGCCTGTGCCGTCAAAATATAATTCAAAGCCACCATCTGCGCCGGTGGTTTCATACTTTGAGATAATAGCTTGGGGTCCATACAGCATGGTTGGTTTTCTAACCCAGGCTTGTATGGTAAATGAGCCTGAGCCATCAAAATCAAGTAGATTAGTGTCGGACGCCACGATGCTGTCGTTGCTACCATCAAAGCTTAAACAATGTTCCATAAGACACATATCTTTAGGTCTCCAGGCTGCATTTGAGATAATACCGTCATTGTTGGAAGAAGAGTTGTCGTTAGCAGTAGTACCGGTTGCCTCGTTAAGTCTCCAAAACAGTATTGAACCAATACCTTTTTCTTCACTACCGGGTGTGCCTATGGTGTAATCCTCACCTTCAGATGTTCTTTCAGCTTCGTCATATACCGCATTAGCTGTTGTTCCGGAAATAGAGTCAGCATAATCAACATGAACCCTTCCTGTGCCACCATAGCCAGCGTACCAAGTAAATCCTTTATAGCAACCACTTGGAGCAAATTGACCTCCTGTACCGCCGGGTGTGCTCACTTTACTTGTACCCAAAGTTACAGTGTCGCCTCCTAAATAAATCGAGCCACCGGCGCCTCCTCCACCGCCTCCGGAATAACCTATTTTTCCATCAGTTTTATCATAACAAGATCCGTTTGACCCATTACCCCCTGCTGATGATACCTTACCGTTAACCGTAACAGTGTTACCTGTTATGTATATTATGCCTCCCCCATCTCCTCCTGCGGCTCCGCCTAAAGAGTTATTGCCAATAGCATTTCCGCCTCTTCCTCCTGCCGCTCCCGGATATATTTTAGACAGATCGGTCGTACCGTAAGTGCCTCCGCCTCCTCCACCACCACCACGCGCATCAGGATTACCTACATGTGTAGCGTTGCCACCAGCGCCACTAGTATTGGTCCCACCGTTTATACCACTGTTACCCCCGTCTCCGCCTTCGCCGAGTGTTCCATAACCGCCACCGCCTCCGGAACCACCGAAGGGTGCGTTGTAATCCCACCCCTGTGCCTCGCCACCGCCACCTCCAGCACCTCCTGTGGCTGATCCGGAGGCCCCACTACCGGTACCACCAGTGCTGTAGGCTGCACCGCCTCCTCCTCCACCGCAAGCACCTGCTGTGCCAGCGCAGGTAGAGCA
>CAZHRD010000096.1:1372-2563 GCA_964533985.1 uncultured Candidatus Saccharibacteria bacterium
CTCGCCACCGTACATACCGCTTGCTCCTGTCCTATAACCCTCACTATTGGTGTCAATAGTTCCATTCACGGTTACAGTTCCGTTTGACAAGAATGCCAACACACCTCCGGAGGTACCGTCCCAATCACTCGCATATAGTCTAACACCGGTGTTTACAGTGACATCCCCGTACTCAGGTACCCTCATAAGCATGACCCTTTGGTCGGCTATGGAAACACCAATGTCTTCATCTTCATCACCGCCCTCACCGCCACTGCCGTAGTCTTGAGTTTTATTTAAAACAAAATAGACTGTGTCAGCCGAAGTTGAGGAGACTTCTAATAATTCATAATTACCCACGTTATCAGAAGCATCATCTGTTCCCTGAAGATTAATAAGCATAACCGTATCTCCGGAAGATAAACATCCGGCTGCTGGAGTAGAGGTTAGTTTGGCTGAGTTTTCAGTTAGTTCATCTACTGAGTATTTCACAGCATCTCCACCATCGGCGCAGGATCTAGCACCTGAGTTGGTAGTATTTATATTTGTACTTGTTGAGAAGGTTACAGTGCCATCGCTGCCATCTCCCTTGGGTATAATAAAACTTTTATTATTGGCCACGTAGTTAGCATTTTTGTTGCCATAGTACATGTAGATGGTTTGCGAACCCGTTTGAAATTGTTCGAAATATATATGGACTACAGTAGATGTTGTTCCACATCCGGATATCATGTAATGGGGGAGCAGCTCTCCATTTTCTTTAACAAACCTCAAATCAGAGCAGTCCGACTTAAATTTGTCTGAATCTGAGGTGTCGATTGTATTGGCACCATCAAAGACAATCACCACATCTGTTTCCGCACCGGTATTGTTTGTAACTTCTATGGCTTTTCTGTAGAGCCAATCATCGTTATACCAGGCCGCTGTTTCTTTAGGATTTTTTAGGATGAGAAAGGCCACCGGTAGCATGACTAAAAGCAAACCTGCCACAAATAAAGCTATTTTTCTTTGTTTTTCTAAGGCGGGGTTTTTAAAGATCTGTCCTAGTTTGCTTCTCCAAAAAGCGTCTTTAATAGGCGCGACAATAGGTGTGATTATCTTTAACACACTGCCGGACAGTGTTTTTGAGATCTGCCCAGTTGACCTCACAAGCTTATCCGGCAGTTTAGAGATAATTTTCTTTTTTAAAATGTCTAATTGTTTTTTAAGTTT
>CAZHRD010000097.1:0-2546 GCA_964533985.1 uncultured Candidatus Saccharibacteria bacterium
ATCCGGTGTTGGCAAAACTTTATTGGCCAAAGCCATTGCCGGCGAAGCTAATGTGCCGTTTTTTAGTGTGGCGGGAAGTGAGTTTATGGAGATGCTAGTGGGAGTGGGTTCGGCTAGAGCTAGAGATTTGTTTGCTATGGCCAAAGCTAATCAGCCCAGTTTGATTTTCATTGACGAGGTTGATGCTATCGGTAGGCAAAGAGGTATGGGTATAGGCGGCGGGCACGACGAAAGAGAGCAAACTTTAAACCAGATACTTATTGAAATGGACGGGTTCGATCCGAGAGCCAACGTCATTGTATTGGCTGCTACTAACAGACCGGATATGTTAGACCCGGCTTTAATAAGAGCAGGTAGATTTGATCGAACCATACACATTCCTTTACCCGATTTAACCGAACGGGAAGCCATCATGAAAATTCATATGAGGGGAAAACCATTTGAAGATGATGTGCAAGTGGAACGAATTGCCAAAAAGACAGTGGGATTTTCCGGCGCTGATATAGAGAACATGTTAAACGAATCAGCCATACTTGCCGCTAGGGGAAATAGGGAAAAGATTGCTAAAAAAGATTTGGATGAGGCAGCCCTGAAAGTAACTATGGGAAGTGAGAGAAAAACTTTGCAAACCGAACAGGAAAGACAAATGACCGCTTATCACGAAGCCGGACACGCTTTAGTGGCCTCCTTCCTGCCTGACATAGATCCGGTCAGCCGTGTGTCTATTGTCGCTCGAGGAGCTTCTTTGGGACACACTAGTATTGAGCCACTAAGGGATAGGTATAACGAGACCAGGACCAGATTGTTGTCTATGATCACCACTATGTTTGGAGGCAGGGCCGCAGAAGATATTGTTTTTGGTGAGCTGACGATTGGGGCTTCGGACGATATAGAGAAAGCCACTAAACTAGCTCGAAGAATGGTCATGCAGTATGGTATGAGTAGCCTGGGTCCCATTTCCTATAACGGTAAAAGTGACGACTTCATGTTAGCCCGTGAGTTTGGTTATCATTCGCCCCAGTACAGCGACGAGATGGCTGCCAAGATAGATAAAGAGGTTGAAGCCATCGTGGGTTCCTGTTACGAGAAAGCTAAAGATATCATCACCAAAAATAGAACAGCCTTGGATGAAGTGGCTAAAGAATTATTGGAAAAAGAAACTTTATACGAAGAAGAATTCAAAAAGATTATCGAATCTAAATAAAATAAACGCGCATGAAGAAACTACTTTTAATAGACACTTTTAATTTTCTCCACCGGGCTTATCATGCTTTACCAAATACTTTGACCGATAAAAACGGTGAGCCCACCAACGCGGTGTATGGTGTGACTAGCATGCTGATAAGTACCTTTAGCCAAGTGGAGCCGGATTATGTGTTGATCGCTCTTGACGACATTGAACCCACCTTTAGAGTGGAAGAATTCACGGCTTATAAAGCCCACCGGAAACCTATGGAGGATGATCTATCGTCTCAAATTCCTAAAGTGTTGGAAATTATTGATGCCTTTGGTGTGACCAAAGTTGGTTTACCCGGGTATGAGGCTGATGACGTAATAGGGACTATGGTGCAAAAATATAAAGGGAATGATTTGGAGATTGTGATTGTGTCGAATGATAGGGATTTGTGGCAATTAGTGGGCGACCACGTTATCGTGATGAGCCCTAAGGCTAGAGGCGAGATTGAATGGATTGGGGAGAAGGAGGTAGTGGCCAGGTTTGGCTTTGGTCCGGATAAGATAATCGAATATAAAGCTTTAAAGGGAGACACCAGTGATAATATTCCGGGGGTTTTTGGGATTGGAGATAAAACAGCTACAAAATTGATCTTGGATTTTGGGAGTGTGGAAGGGATTTATAAAAACTTGGCTAAGGTAGAGCCGGAATCACTAAGAAGAAAATTGGAGGAGAGTTATGAGCAGGCTATGATGAGCAAGATGCTGGCCACCATTATTACCGACGCGCCTATGGACTTGGATCTAAACGATTGTAAGTATTCGACCTATAATTTGGGGCAGGTCAAAGAGGTGCTAGAAAAATATAATTTTAAGTCTTTGATAAAAAGACTGGGGTTTGAAGATGGTCCATCGGGAGGGAAGAGTAAGAAGACAGAAGTACCAGAGAATCAAATGAGTCTTCTTTAACACATTTGCTGCATATTAATATCCGAGGTATACTTTCCAAGATTTTAATGGTTGAGAAATACCAAAGGAGAATGTAGATGACAATGATTAATAAGCCAGTAGGGCCTAATCATCTTCGAGTAGTTATGATTGACTCACAAAATAACTTCAAAGAAGGTGGTAATGTATCCAAAGCTGTGAAGGTTATGGCAGACGCTTTTGACATTAGGTCACAGCTCATAACCGCCGATGATTTTTATAACAAGTTTCAAGTTATAGATTTTGACGACTACGCTGATGTCCTTTTTATTGGCGCTACCCTTGAGGGTGCAGGAAGAAAAGGTCCGGACGTTGTAGAGGCATTGAGAGCTAAATATGATTGTAGTTATATTGTTGGTTGGTCTGAGAATATTGATGAGGTTGCA
>CAZHRD010000098.1:0-2527 GCA_964533985.1 uncultured Candidatus Saccharibacteria bacterium
CGAACTGCAATAGAACCGCTCTCACCAAATTCAGGTGTGGTGACGTCAGTATCCACCACATAGCCTTCCAGCTCGCTCACTTTGGATTTTATGCTATCCATAGCGGCTCGTACGCTTTTAACTTTAAGGGACATAGTCGAATTGGTGATAACTTTTCTGTCGGTAATACCCGGTTGAGGGGCGACTTCGTATGATGGAACAGAAGAAGGTCTAGTTGCTTTGAAAGAGCCCGAACTTACGGACGATACACTATCCAGAGCCATTTCTGTTCCACCGCTCATACCCAAATTTCTTGAGCTAAGCAAAACAGGAGAATTTCTTCTTCCGCCAAAGAGCATAAACAGGATTACCGCTATCAAGACCGCAGTCAGTTTATTTTCTTTGATCCAGTTTATGATTTTTCCGAAAAACTCTTTCATGTGTATAGATATTATTTCACCTTATGTATGCTTTGGTCAATTACCCTCATACTTTTGAGAGACCACATCCCAGTTCACAATTCCCCACCAGGCTTTGACGTAGTCAGCGCGTTTGTTTTGGTAATTGAGGTAATATGCATGCTCCCAAACGTCGATACCTAAAATGGGCGTGAGGCCCAAGCTCAAAGGCGTGTCCTGATTTGGTGTGGAAAAAACTTCTAAGTCATTGTTAGCGTCAAAGGCTAACCAAGCCCAGCCGCTTCCAAATCGTCCTATGGCTTCCTTATAAAAAATATCTTTTAGATCAACAAAAGATCCAAAAGACTGATCTATCATGGCGGCCAACTTCTTAGAAGGTTTATCTGAACCGCCCGGTGCCATCACCTCCCAATATAAACAGTGGTTGTAATACCCTCCCCCATTATTTTTAACCGCGTTTCTAATGGCTTCCGGCAGCTCCGGCAAATTCTTTAACAACTTTTCTATAGAGTAAGTTTGCAATTCAGCATGTTCTTCCAAAGCCGCATTAAGATTATTAGTATAACCGGCGTGGTGCTTAGAATAATGGATTTCCATGGTTTTAGCATCAATGACGGGTTCCAGAGCGTCGTAGGCATAAGTTAGTTTTGGTAGTTCGAAAGACATAATATCTCCTATATAATGAAGTTAGTACATATCGTGCCTATACATACTACCATATGGACCCAAGTAAGAAGGAAAAGATTTTTTTATTTTTAACGATTGGTGTTTTGGCTGCTCTGGCGGCCTTAAGATTGATTCACTTAGGCTATTCAGATTATATTCCCGATGAAACCACCGTCATGGATTATTTTAGGGTCAACGGGCCCAGTATGGACCTTGACTATTTGGCCCGACAAAGAAAAGGTCCTATGCAGTGGCTTACTGTGCTACCGGTTAACTTAGCTTACAATAATGTCTTTAATGAGCTAGTGTTTAGGGTGCCTTTTACTGTGGCCAACATTTTGAGTATCGTGTTTTTCTATAAATTTTTGCAGCTACACACCGAAAATCGGCGGATTGCATTATTGGCGGCGTTTTTATTTGGAGTGAATGGGTTTATGGTGGCTTTTGGACGGGTGGTACAATATCAGAGCTTGAATTTGTTGTTTTCCACTATTAGTTTGTATTATTTTGTTCGATTCCTAAAGGAGAGCAAAAAGAAGTTTTGTGTTTTGGGGGCAGTGTTTTTTGCGTTATCTTTGTTGGCGCACTGGGACGCCGTGTTCATTTTGCCTTATATCATTTGGGTGCTGATGGTAAAAAAGGACGTTAAGGCGGTTTTCTTAAGCGGATTGGTGGTTGTGGCTTTGACGGCGCCTTTTATCGTACCATTTGCCATGCATAATTATTTTTCTGGTGAGAACCACGAGGAATATTTTTCCGGTAGAGTTGGCTTGCGCGATAATTTGAATTTGAGTGAGGTACGATTTAAGAACTCTTTGTATAATCCGTTTTTGTTCACGACGTTTTGTGTGGTGTTTCTGCTGTTGTCGCTGATTTGGCTGAAAGATTATAAGGTGTTTTGGATCTGGATGATCTCCACATTGGCGGTATTTTTATTTTTTGCTAGGGCTCCCGGTACGCATACATACAATTTGTTGATTCCCATTATAATTTTATGTTCTGTGGGGTATATTCGTTTTAGTGAATTGATTTGGGAAGATTATAGAATTGTTATGTACGGTTTGCTGGTGATGGTTGGTGCGTTTTTGTATTACCAAAGCTTTTTGATCTTTGTCGATCTGTCTAAAGAGTACCCTTGGGAACGAGAGAAAATATTTAGATACAGAACCAGAGTTTACGACCACACTATTTTGACTAATAATATTATTGGATTTCCGCACGGGAGAAATTGGTCCGAAGTGAGAAAATATATCCAGAGTCAGCCGGGTTTGGAAAATTACACCTTCACCACAAATGAGAATAGCGCTATGGCCAGTTTTTATTTGGATATAGATTATGCTGAAAGTGAAAATATGTATTTGATTGGCGTTAAGAATCCGTATAGTTTTGTAAGCGACTACCAATTTTCACAGATTGGGGGAAAGTCTTCTGTGGATAGTATTAAAAATAAGAATGGCGAAGTC
>CAZHRD010000099.1:0-2476 GCA_964533985.1 uncultured Candidatus Saccharibacteria bacterium
GCTTAATAAAGTGGTTTGCTCCAACTTACGGTATAAATTATGTAATTTTTAGGTATTTTAATGTATGTGGAAATTCGGAAGACGGGAAGATTGGCTATGATAAAAAGCCATCCGAGCATTTAATACCTAACGCCATGAAAGGTGCACTCGGGATTGACGAATTTAAGTTAACTTATGCTAGCGTCGACACAGAAGACGGCTCGCCTATAAGAGACTACCTCGATGTTTTAGATCTGGTGGGTGCACACTATCGTGCCTGTGATTATCTTCTTAGCAGCGGTAAGAGTGACATCATTAATCTAGGCACCGGCAAAGGTTTTTCCGTAGAAGAAATCATTCAAAATATTGAAAAGATTGTCGGCGTTGAGATGCCTCGAGAAAAAGGCGAAACCAGAGCAGGGGAGTATGCCGCTATTTACGCAAATTACGATAAAGCCAAAGCATTGTTAGATTGGCAACCGCAAAAAACCCTCGAAGAAAGCATTAGAAATAGCAAAGTGTGGTTTGAGAATAATCCTAACGGTTACTAATTACTCCTTGAAACAACTATAAACACTTAGCAAGCATCAGTATTTCTGAGATGTATGATTTTGTCTAATTGCTAACTCCTCAAAATGATACGATATCTTATAAAACAAGAAGGCGACTCCAAATAGATTGTATTATTAACAATTATCTGAAATCGCCTTAAAAGTTTTATATCGTGCGTCTCCTTTTTTTATTAGCTCATTGTTTTTATTAATCTACCCATCGGTATTTCGTAAAAATCAACTTCAAGTGTTCTACCAGTCCACAGAAGACTTGCAAGCACATCACGCTCGTTAAGCCCTACTGTGACAGCACACAGGTACTGAAATGGCCTTAAAACAGCCAGTGTTTGAACTGTCTTAAAGCAGGTGTCGCATCCTTCGTATTTGTATGAGCCACACCCATGCGCAATCTTAATAGCCTTATCGTGATAATAGATCTCTGCGTGTCCCATTAACCCCATGGATACTTCCCAATACACAAGAATACACTTGCTTCTCTTACCGTTTGGCTTTGTGAGTATATAACGCCCGGGATACTTATGAGCATGCCCATTGCTGAGCCTTTCCACATCTACATTGTACACAACAAGCCAATCATCATCCAAATAAAGTTTTGACCCTTCTTCATGACAGTCTACTTCCTCAATTCTTGCTATCTGTACAATCCTCTTTACATCCTCCTCCTTCACAAAAACACAGGTCTCAGGTTCCTCACCGCCATCCCCCACAACAATAGCCGGTAATGCTTTACCATTACCATTAAGGCTAATAGGACTGACATCAATTCCACGGCTTACCTCGTCTTCTATAACCTGATAAGTTTTCATTGTAGCTTCTCCTTGTACTCACACTGTGTTTTAAAGAGCCGGCAATAAGCATGCTATGATGTTTCTTAGCAATGATAGGTCGGGGCCACCGAAACCATGGCGTAGCCTGCTACTTGTAAATCGTGCTCTGCTTCCTCCCCTTGAGCATTATCTTTCTTCTTCATTCGTCTCTCCTTTTTAACTCATTTTTAAAATGAATATACCACTATTTGTGAGTTTTTTGAAAATGAGCCGAAGCTTCTCTATACATTTCTGAATAAGTAATATCGCACCAAACACCGGTATGAATATATGAGACCAGCTCTTTTCCTTTGGCCATAATTGGGAATACATCTTTTTCCATGGACACAAATTTTCCAGGTTTTATGTAATCAAAGATTTTTGGGTCGATAATATAAATGCCGGCGCTAATCAAATTTGAAGATTTTTCAGATTTAGGTTTTTCTAAGAATTCTATAACTTCTGATCCGCGCACTTTAACCAAACCATATTTCTGCGGGTTTCCCACCGTGGTCAATACTATAGTTGAGGATTCGCTGTCCTCCAAGTGATAATCGAGAAAATCTTTCATATCTAGGTCCGAATAAACATCTCCGTGTATGACCAAAACCGGTTTATCATTAATAAACTTCTTTAAATTACTCAAAGCTCCGGCGGTTCCCAAAGGCTTGTCCTCCCGTTCAACAATCAGGTTCATATTTTTCATACCGTATTCGTGTATCCACTGTTCATAATATTCTGTGTCATCGTTAGTGTACAAAATGACATTCTTGATACCCGTCTTTAAAAGTTGATTTAACTGGTATTGTAAAAGGTTTATATCATTAAGTTTGAAAAGGGGAGTCTTTTTAACTTTTTGACCGCCGGCTAAAATGATGGCGGTATCAATAGAGCTGCCAAAGTGAGTCTTTAGAACTGTTTCTATGGCATGAGACCTGTTGAGCACATTTTTTTTATCGATGATGCTATCAACTTTATTTAATATTTTTGGATCTATGGTGATGGTTAATCGTTTCTTAGTCATATCTTTTGGGTATTATACACTATATTGCCTTGTCTTATTTGGTATGCACTATGACTTTGCGAACCTGCATTCTTCCTGCAGTTGTTGACACGGCG
>CAZHRD010000100.1:0-2380 GCA_964533985.1 uncultured Candidatus Saccharibacteria bacterium
AGGCTTGCCTCTCATCGGGACGCTGAAGAAACCACCTCACGGTGGTTTTTTCATTTCTGCAAACCACGCTATCTATCCGCACTCGTCTTTTGATACAATTTAATCATGATCCTAAAAGGACATAAGCCCCACAACTTCCTTATAAATCAAGTAAACACGTTAGTAAAGATTCTTATTGCTTCGGACATGCTGATTGTAGGAGCTGTAGGTATGTTTGCTCCGCTTTATGCACTTTTTGTAGAAGAAGCTATTGTTGACGCCAATGAACTTACCATTGGAGTTTCTATTTCAATATTTTTGTTTTCCAGAAGTCTTTTGCAGGTTCCAATTGCCATATTAATAGA
This sequence comes from uncultured Candidatus Saccharibacteria bacterium, assembly GCA_964533985.1. GTDB lineage: Bacteria > Patescibacteriota > WWE3 > UBA101185 > UBA10185 > CAYSWS01. The sequence continues at coordinate 345 of CAZHRD010000100.1, forward strand.
TAAAATAAAAGGGGAGCTTGACGATTATTATTATGTAGTAATCTTTAGCGTAGTGGTGGGTATTTTACATTTTAGTTTTCTGTGGGTTACACAAGTTTGGCAGCTTTACCTACTTCAACTTCTTTTAGGAACATGTACTGCCATTACATATCCTTCATATATGGCTTTATTTACAAGACACATTGACAAGGGAAAAGAGGGAACAGAGTGGGGAGTTTACTATACGTTTGTAGATGTCAGTAGTGCAGTGCTAGCAACTTTAGGAGGATACATAGCTAGTAATTTTAATTTTGATGCCCTAATAATACTAGTATCCATTTTGTGTATCTCCGGTGGAGCTATGTTAATCTTTATAAAACCTTATATATACAAAGGTCTTATGCGGCATTAAATAATTCAAGAAATAGTAAAAAAGATAATACTAATTTAGGTGTTGACAATTGGACGGAAATTGTGTAAATTAACACTTGTCCCACCGAGAGGCTTGCCTCTCATCGGGACGCTGAAGAAACCACCTCACGGTGGTTTTTTCATTCCTGTTTTAATTCCCACCATTTTCTAAGCAAACTCTCAGGATTAGACCCTATCATGTGGTATAGTATTTAATGCAAAATGCAATCTGCATTGATACAACTTATCTGGATATGAAAAAGTTATTTAATAAAATAAAAAGTAATAAAAAAGCAAAAATAGCCATCGTACTCATTCTAGTAGTCATTATCGGCTTTTCAATCTACAAAATCATAAAAAACAAAAGTGCCAGCACAGAAACAAAACCGGAAACTATTACTGCTAAGGTAGAGCGAGGTAATCTAAAAGAAACAGTTTCAGCCTCAGGTCAAATCGAAACAGCCAACTATCTCCCGGTTACAACCAGTGTTAATGGCATAGTAAATAAAGTCGATGTCAAAGAAGGGGACATAGTTACAAAAGGCCAGGCTATCATGGACATAACTTTGAACTCAGATGGGGAAGAAAATAGACTATCTGCGTGGTCATCCTACTTATCGGCTAAAAGTTCACTGGAAAGTGCCAAAAACTCACTCATCAACGCAGAATCCTCACTGATTAACGCGGAAGAAAGCTTTCAAGATGAAAAAGAAAACAATAGCTTTCAATCTCATGATGAACGAATATCTTACACACTCGAGGAAAACTCATATAATGTAGCCAGAAGCGAAAGGCAACTGGCGCAAGATGCCATAACTCAAAGACAGGTCGCCCTTAGTAAAGCCTGGCTCACATATCAAGCTCAATCACCAACCATTGTCGCACCGGGAGATGGTGTTATAGCCAATATTGTCGTTGTTGAAGGTATGGACATTGCCAACTCACTTTCGGAAAGAACATCATCCACGGTGGCTTCCATCAAAAAAGAGGGTACTCCTATTGCTTCTCTAAATATCAGCGAAGTCGACATAAACAAAGTTCAGGTCGGTCAACAAGTAGAATTGACACTAAGTAGCATCCAAAACAAGGTTTTCACCGGGGAAGTTGTCGGCATTGATAAAATAGGCACAGCCTCCAGCGGCGTGGCTAATTATCCGGTTATCGTTAAGTTTGACGAGGAATCTAGCCTGGTTTTACCAAATATGGGGGTTGATGCAGATATTATTATCGAACAAAAAGAAAATGCCGTTTATGTTCCTAGCGCCGCCGTCGTTTCTATGAAGGGCAAAACTATGGTGCGAATAAAAGACGGGCAGGATATAAAGAATATTCCGGTAGAACTGGGCGTTACCACCAACGAGTATTCGGAAATTATCTCAGGTCTGCAAGAAGGACAGGAAGTGCTAATAAACACTCTGCCTACATCAGGATTTACAACTACAAATAGCGATCAATTCCGTGGACCCACACTATTACCAGGAGCCGGCGGCGGGAGGAGATAGCCCGTGATCGAAGTCAAGAATCTCACCAAAATATATAATAACGGAGATATTGAAACAAAAGCCCTAAACGGAGTAAGTTTTAACATTGATAAAGGTGAGTTTGTTTCGATTATAGGGCCGTCGGGGTCCGGAAAATCCACTTTA
>CAZHRD010000101.1:0-2358 GCA_964533985.1 uncultured Candidatus Saccharibacteria bacterium
ACGAATCTGTGAATTGCCAGTAACCACACACCACAAGTATGACGCCGGACGACTTTGAGACATTAATTAGAAGATGATGGTTTTTATACCACCACAAATAATCTTCTAAGTCTCATCGTCGTCTGGCACCACCTTAAGCACACAAGCTTATTAATAATTTTGTGTTCTTATGTAGTGCCAAAGTTAATCGCATTACAGTTTCCCTGCCAAAACATTAACCCTCAGAAAGGGGAGTAATCAAAAATGAGTAAAACAATATCATTTGTTATACCTGTGTATAACGAAGAAAAAAGAATAATTAAAACGGCCACCGCTCTTAGAAATGCGGTCATTCCCCAATCTTTAAAACTGGAAAAGATCATCTTTGTAAACGACGGTAGCACTGACGCCACCCTAGAGTTACTATATAAGTTCTCAAATGACATAGCTGAAGACACAGGTGTGCCTGTAGAAATAGTTACATATGAAGAAAACAAAGGTAAGGGATACGCCATAAAAACAGGTATGTCTTATTCTAATAGTGACTACACTCTATTTTTCGATGCCGATATGGCCACTCCTTTAACAGAACTAAACAAATTCGTTCCTTTTATAAATGAAAACATACCTGTAATTATTGGTACTAGAAAAAATGGTGAATCGACTGTTATTGATCATCAACCCAGAATAAGAGAGTTACTAGGTAGGGCTTTTACTCTCCTGTCCCAAATCATGCTAAATACATGGGTAACAGATTTTACCTGCGGTTTTAAGGCTTTCTCAAAAGAAGCTAGGATCGATATATTTGGTAGAGCTAAGATCAATAGTTGGGGTTATGACTCGGAGATTTTATTTCTAGCCAAGCAACTAGGTTATAGTATGGTCGAAAAGTCTGTTTTATGGTCTGATGACAAAAACACTAAAGTTAAGATATTAAAGGCCATTTTTACATCTTTCTCAGAGTTGATTAGAATAAGATTCTATCAATTAACCGGCAAGTACGAACTTGGTTACAACAAATCTGTTCATTTTGGAAAGGTGCTTTCCAAAGCCGATGCTATCGGCAATTAACCAAACAGCTTTTTTTGGTACTTAATTCCCTATAAAATACACATATGGAACTTTTGGTCATTTCAAGTTACCCCGAAAAAGACCAAATACACGGTGCAAAAACCGATGGTGTAGGAAATTACACCAAAGCCACTCTTTTAGCTATGGTGAGGGCTAATCCGGATCTCAAAATCAAAGTATTTGCTGAGAATTTAGGCGCAGAGGAGTCCTATATAGAAAATAAGATTGAAGTTGAGAGATTTTGGAAAAGAGGCAGTGTTCCAAGTTTGTTAGCACTTTTTGTTAGATCAGCCCGACAAAAGACGAAAACAATTATCTTGCCGTTCGAGATGTTTGCTTTTGGAAATTTGCTACAGACAGCCTTTATACTGCCGTTACTTCTCTCACTAAAAATAAAGGGAAAGAAGATTATCTTGGTTTTGCATCAGGTGCTGGGGGACGATATATCAACGTTCGCGAAAAGCCCTATCAAAATAGCATTTCTGAGCGCCTTCAGAAAGACCTTTTACTCGTACCTCGTATTTATATCTTACAAAACAGTTGTATTCGAACAAGAATTCAAGGAAAGATTAGGCGATAAGACAAAGATAGAAGTTGTTCCGCATGCGGTTATACAGGAACTTCACACCGATAAAGACGCGGCAAAAGAGAAACTAGGTTTAGACAAGAGTAAAAAATACATTTTCTATTTTGGGTACCTGTCCAAATATAAAGGTGTTTCGGAGCTATTAAACATTTGGGAACCCATTGACGGTGTTGAGCTAATAATTGGAGGTGGTGGTAATCCTAACCACATGAATAACCACGAATACAGGTCGTTTGTGGAATCTGTTATAAGACGGGCGTCTGAAAAGGGAGCCATCGCCACAGGTTTTATTCCCGAAGAGCAGATGAAATATTACTTTGCAGCTGTTGATGTAGTTGTTCTGCCTTACACAGTATTTATGTCTTCTTCGGGGCCGTTATCTCACGCATTTTCTTATAATAAGGGCGTGATGCTTTCCAGTAGCCTAAGGGGGTATTTTAACTCTGATGATATGCGGGAAGCTCTTAAGAGGTCACAAATTTCTATTGAAGAGATATGTTTCGATTTGGATAAGCCTGTAAAAAACAAAGTGCTTTGGTCTTTGCACAATATCGATAAGCTGGAATCATTTTCTAGGGAAATGTGCGCAATTAGAAGTTGGGATTTGATAGGGTATAGGTACAACAAACTTGTCGCGGAGGATAAATAATGAAAAAAGCATTATTATGCTTGCTGCTGGCGCTGTTTTTTAGCGGTATCTTTTTTATTGACACCGGTAACGT
>CAZHRD010000102.1:0-2255 GCA_964533985.1 uncultured Candidatus Saccharibacteria bacterium
CGTCTGAAGTAGTCTATAAGAGTATTTCTAGCAATTCTATAGAGCCAGGCAGAGAAAGAGACACCCTGCCATTGGAAGTTATCAAGGCTTTTTAATGCTTTTTCGAAGGTGATCGAGGTGAGCTCTTCTGCGGCGTTGAAATCTTTTACCCTAAATGAGAAAAAATCCAAAATGTGTTTTTTATAATGAGAATAGATGGGAGCAAATTCGGCTTTATTCTTTCTAGCTTTGGCTATGATTTTCTTTTCGGTTTTTGGGTCCATTGATATTTTGCTCATTTTCTAACCTTTAAACCAGCGGGATTTTTGATTCGAACAAGTATTCATACTTATCAATGTTTTTTACTCTGTTTCCCCTGAGGATAATCACATCATTTGGTTGGGGTGAGTATCTTTTGGGGTTGAGTTGCCACTTTGGATAGTCTTTTAGTAAGATTTTGTCGTTTTTTAGATTAGAAAATATGATTTTGTTGCTTTTTTCCTCTTCATCATCACCGTTTATGACCAGTTCCAGTACCGCGTCCAGTCTTACGGGCAGATAGTAGTGAGTGGCATCTATGAGAACAGAGCTATTTTTACCCGGATAAAACCTAATTTTAGAAGACGGGAGAGAGAAGTTTTTTATAGCCTGTTCAATTTCCTGTGGCTCTAGCCTGTAAAATCGGCCAATCTGATGAACCGCCATTTCAAAAGGTTTGAGAATATCTTCCGGATGTATATCTGTGATCTTGACAATTTTTTTTATGCCAAATTCGGAATAATCCACGGGAACACTCCCTACTATTAAGGCTGTTTCCGGTTTTAGTATTTTTAACCAATGGGAAAGTATTTCCGGATCCATAAAATTTAATTCCAGAATCAAAAAATGTCTGTAAGAAGGATTTTTCCTCACCAGAAAATAAGATTTTATGAGCACCCAGATCCATTCGGGATAGTTATCGGGGTAAGTAGGGTAACCCAGCACGGTTAAAGGTACGCTAAACTCCGCTTCCGGTGACTCCAGGTTTCTTCTTACGGGAAACTTCTGTTTGATTAGGTCGTAGATCATTTCACGGCCGATGGAAGTCTGCCCATCGCCCATAACAGCAATCACGGTTGGGTTATGCTTGACTAAAGTTCGTAAGGTCAGCCAAGTTAATATTTTTCTATAAGGTTTTCTAAACAGTTTTTTTATCATGTCAGCTATATTTTAACACTAAGCACTTGTGACAACTTATAAATCGAAACGATATATCAAATGTCACATTAGATAATCTATAGTAGAATTAGTTTATGTTGCCGGCAATTAACTTATACTTATTGGCCTCACTTGTTTTTGTGGTTACTTTTGTGCTTTTCATCCCTTTTATTAATATAATGTACAAACTCAATATTAAAGACCCGGAAAGACTGGCCGGTAGAAGAGATAGATTCGGCGATTTGGTGAACGTTTTTGATAAAATCAAGGGTTATAAATCGGGTACGCCAACGGGAGGCGGGGTCCTGATCATCTTTGTAGCCGCCCTGACGTATTTTATTATTAAAAAGTTTGGTTCGTACGGAGTTGATTCGGACCGATTTACTTTATTTATGATGGGGATGCTAGTTTTTGGCGCCATAGGTTTGTTCGATGATGCTAAGAAAGTGTTTAAGTTCAAGGGTTTGGCTTTAAGAGTAAGACACAAGTTAGTCATCCAGTTGGTGGCAGCTATTGTTATTGCATATTGGGGAGTATCCAAAGGCTTGTTTTTTATCAATTGCCCCTTTTGTAATTCGGCCATAAACAATCAAACATGGCTTATGATCTTGTCCGTTTTGACGATAGTTTTTATGGCAAATGCGTTTAATATCATTGATGGGATTGACGGACTGTCATCGGGGTCGTTTTTAATAACCCTTATTCCGTTGATAATTTTCGTGCAAAATTCTACTAACGCGTTGTCAGATTTGGTTTTTATCTTTATATTGATGGGTGCCTGCTTAGCTTATTTGTACTTTAATATTAAGCCGGCGCGATTGTTTATGGGAGATACAGGGGCTTTGGCGCTTGGGGCGGTGATTGGTTTGTTAACGCTGACAACTGGGACCTTGTACTTACTGCCTATCTTTGGCATTGTTTATATTGTCGATGCTCTAAGTTCCATTGTGCAGTGGATTTCCAAATACTTTTTTAACGGTAAGAAAGTGTTCAGAATTGCGCCCATACACCACCATTTTGAGGCTATTGGATGGGAGGATACCAAGGTGGTTTTTAGGTTTTGGTTGGCGCATGTGTTT
>CAZHRD010000103.1:0-2221 GCA_964533985.1 uncultured Candidatus Saccharibacteria bacterium
TCACCGGTCATAAATTTTGACCATTCTTTGGATTTGTCTATGTTTTATTATCCGGTCAAAGCCAAAATGATTTTGGACGATTTGCGCCGAAAAATTACTGAGCTGGAGGCGACAGAGTTGTCAGACCGGGAAAAGGGTCGGATCACGGATCCGGTGGTGCGAGCCGCTTTGGAAGACGCCCAGGCTTTGCAAGAGCAGCTGGTTAAAGGTGTAGAAAAATATTTTCAATTCAGTTTTTATATTACGGTTTCGGCCGATTCCCTGGATGAGTTGGAAACTGTTTCCAGCCGCTTGGAATCTACTTTAGGTTCGCTTTTATTAATTTCCAAACCGGCCACTTTGCAAATGGAAGACGCCTTTAAATCCACCTTACCGACCGGTTCGGACAAACTTATGATAACCAGAAATATGGACACCACCAGTTTGGCCACCACATTTCCGTTCACCTCATCTGACCTTACTTCCGATGAAGGTATCATGTATGGCATTAACATGCACAACGGCTCATTAGTGGTTTTTGACAGATTTTCCATGGAGAATGCTAATTCGGTCATTTTTGCTAAGTCAGGCGCCGGCAAATCTTATTACGTAAAACTAGAAGCTTTGAGGTTAATGATATTTGGGGCCGAAGTTATGATCATCGACCCGGAAGAAGAATATAGAACTTTATGCGAAGCCGTGGGCGGGAACTACATAGACTTTTCTCCGAACTCGGAATATAAGATCAATCCGTTTGATCTATCGGGCGTGGTGGTTGAAGGTGAGAACGAATTAGGCCAAAAATTGTTGTCTTTACATACCTTGCTTAAATTAATGTTGGGTGAAATGACCCCCACCGAGGAAGCTATTTTGGACCGAGCGCTCATTGAAAGTTATCGTATCAAGGGTATTACCACCGATCCCGAAACTCAAATGACCAAGGAACCTCCTATCATGGAAGATTTGTACAAAGTGTTGCAGGGTATGCAAGAACCTGAGGCGCGTGGCATGTCGGACAGGCTGGAAAAATATATTAGAGGGTCCATGGCGGGTATATTCGATTCACAGTCAACCACCGATATTGAAGGCCGCATGACCGTTTTTTCCACCAAAAATATTGAGGACGAGGTTTTGCGACCGGTAGCCTTTTATATCATTTTGGATTTTGTGTGGACTAAGATCAGGCGAGATCTGAAAAAGAGAATTCTCATTGTGGAAGAAGCCTGGTACTTGATGCAGAACGAAGATAGTGCCCGGTTCATTTACGGAGTTGCCAAGCGGGCCAGGAAGTATTATTTAGGTTTGACCACCATTTCCCAAGATGTGGACGACTTTTTGAATTCTGATTACGGTAAGGCCATCGTGACCAACTCATCGATCCAGATATTACTAAAACAGCACCCGGCGGCCATTGATAAAGTAGCCGAAACCTTTTATTTGTCCGAAGGTGAACGAAGATTATTATTGTCGGCTGACATTGGCGAAGGTTTGTTCTTTGCGGGTTCAAATCACGTGGCCATAAAGATCAAAGCGTCTCAAGCCGAACATAAATTGATCACCACCGACCCGGAAGAATTGTTAAGACTAAGGGAAGAGGGTGTCATAAGGGAGAAGGAGAAATTGCAACCTAGAAGAGCGGTTTACAGACCGGTGACCACCGCTTTTGATCCGAATAAGTATGAGACTTTGGATCAGCAAGGTCAGCCTAAACCGGGTTTTGAACCGGGGACAGGGGCAAGAAAACCGGCTACGGTGGTTACGCCTGCTTCGCAACCTCAGCCGTCTCAACCGGCCCCTGCGTATGTGGCTCCCGCGCCTACACCTCAGCCCACACCTCAACCTGTACCTCAACCGGTGGCACCTCCGCCGCCGCCACCTGCGCCACCACCTCCGCCACCACCCCAGCAAGAGCGTGGTTTAAAAATAGGCATGGACGACAAAGACAAACCAAAAATCGTAAATCAGGGTGGTATAGATATTCGGGCCAAAAAGATGAGCGAAAACTTAGGCAACCTTTTAGGCAGGAAACCAAAAGATACGCTAAGCGAGCCACACAGCCCCATTCAGATCAAGCAAAATACGGGGGCTCCAACCCAAGGTCCTAGAGAAGGTGCATCCAGACACGATAACGTGATACCGCCTTCCCCACAGGCACCACAACCGCAGCCAAACCAGGAAGACCAGGCTAGACGGGGTACTATTAAAATAGGTGGGGATGAGCAACAGGGAAATATCTAACTAC
>CAZHRD010000104.1:0-2198 GCA_964533985.1 uncultured Candidatus Saccharibacteria bacterium
TTGATTCTCTATGCCGGATTTATGGTAGTCGTGAAAAATAAGTACAGTTCTAAAGTCCATTTTGATGTAATCGTGAAGATACTCGGTGCTTCCGTTTTGTTGCTATCGATCCTGGCTATTTTACAGTGGTTCAAGCAAGGCTCCGTGTTTAATAATTATTTATTGTTTGGCGAACAACCCTATACTATTTCTACACCGGGCATCAATATAGAAAGCTTTTTTGGTCATGCCCGAGTTCCTCCTTATGCTACCTTCAGGCACCCCAACATTCTGGGAGGCATCTTAAGCATTGTCCTTATTTGGTTTTTATCCAAGATCCAAGAAGATAAATTGTTTGCCGTGCCGTTTGCTGCGGGTTTAGTAGCTTTGTTTTTAAGTCTTAGCATGTTTTCATGGATAAGTTTCTTGATGGGCGTGGTGTACTTTCTAGCCCAAACGTATGATTACAAAAAGATTAGAGCTTTGGAAACGGTAGTTGTGGCTGCTGTGATAGTCTTTTCTTTATGGCTGCCTTTTATGTCAGGTCCGTCCTCCCTGTTGGAAAAGTCATCTTTTTACAGACGGGCCGATCTTTTAGAGTCTTCGTATAAGCTAATCAACAAAAACCCATTATTTGGCGTGGGCTACGGTATTTCCACAGCTTACATAGATAAATATCTTCCCCCCAAGCACGACATGAGGTTTGCTCAGCCTCCTCACAACATTTTTGTCCTGCTTTTTGCCGAATCAGGTATATTCGCCCTTTCATTCTTTACCCTTTTCCTTTTTAAAAAAATCAAGGACTCAGCCGGAAGCCTACTTTTTGTTTCTGTCATGCAGCTATTATTTTTGGGAGCTTTCGATCACTACTTTTTTACTATTCACCAACCGCAACTCCTGTTTTGGCTTATACTAGGACTTATTTAAAGAGCTATTCTTGTGGAATTAACTAAAAGTCCCTATAATTTAAAAGTTAATCGAATATGAACAAAGATAACTGCTCGCCACACCTACAAAAGAAAATTCTCACCCTAAGCTTGCTTTTAATATTGCCATTTTTTCTGACCGCTTGTACTTTAAGTAATCTGCCGGTGATTGGCGGACTTTTTGGAGGTGGTGGTGGCGACGGAGCGGGTCCGGAACAAATTATTGATACAGGTCCCGCCTCCATAACTATATGGGGACTTTTGTAGAATAAGGAAGTCACGGACGCTTTGATACAAAGATACACGGAACAATACCCGAATGTGAGTGTAAATTATGACGACAGATCAGTGTTAAAGCCTTTAGTGGAGTACAAAACCAGAGCTTTCACTAGAGCCACCGATGAAACCGGACCGGATGTGATGCGTGTGCATATAAGTTGGCTACCGGCCCTCATAAACTCTTTGGAACCAATGCCGTCGGGAATTATGGATCTGGAAACTTTCCAGAGCTCTTTTTACCCTGTGGCGGTAGAAAATTTAGTTTCTGATGGGAAAATCTATGGTATGCCTACTTATTACGACGGTTTAGTATTGGTGTACAACAAAGACCATTTTGATGAGATCGGCCAAACAGAAGCTCCTACAGCTTGGGAAGAGTTTAGAAGACTGGCTTTAGATCTGACTATAAGGGGCGAAGGCAAAGAAATTGTTCGAGCCGGAGCCGCTATGGGTGCCGCCGATAACATTGACTTTTCACCCGATATTTTAGGTATGTTATTTTCACAAGCCGGCGTGGAATTTCCGGCTGAAGTTGACGGGAGACCGGCCCAAGACGCCCTATCTTTTTACACTAATTTTGTGTTAGAAGACGAAGTTTGGTCCGCGGCTATGCCGGAAGCTTCAGTAGCCTTTTCTCAAGGTAAAGTGTCCATGATTTTTGTTCCCACCTGGAATCTGCTGGATATCTTGGCTGCCAGACCCGATATGAATATTGGTATTGCTCCTGTTCCACAGGCTAGACCCGATAACCCGGCTTCATGGGCCAGCTTTTGGGTTGACGTAGTGCCTCAATCGAGCCAAAATCCCAAAGCCGCGTGGAGCTATATAGCCTTCATGGCCCAGGAAGAACAGCAGCTTTACACATACAGTCAAGCCAGCCAGTATAGAGTGTTCGGATCCCCTTACAGTTTGGTGTCCTTAAAGGGTGAGCTTAGTGAAAATCCGTATTTGGCACCTGTATTGGAATCGGCTTCTTATGCCGGCTTCTTTTGCCGCTCGACCGCTACTATGCAA
>CAZHRD010000105.1:0-2115 GCA_964533985.1 uncultured Candidatus Saccharibacteria bacterium
TGGCTATCTGCCAGTCAGAGAGGAATCATATGTCGAAGTCTGTTCTATCAATAGGCATAGTAGGCCTACCAAACGTAGGCAAATCAACATTATTTAACGCCCTTTTAAAGCGCCAGGCCGCCCTGGCCGCCAGTTATCCCTTTGCCACTATCGAGCCTAACGTGGGTGTGGTGGCCGTTCCGGATGAGAGAATCTCCAGGCTAGTAGAAATTGTCCAAAAAGAATATGCCAATAAAATAGAAGGCGACTGTCCCAAAAAAGTCACTCCAGCCACCATAAAATTCATAGATATCGCCGGATTGGTCAAGGGCGCGCATGAAGGTGAAGGCTTAGGTAACAAGTTTTTATCTCACATCAGAGAAGTGGACGCCATCCTACACGTTGTGAGAGGGTTCGAAGACACCAACGTGGATAGGGCAGGGTCGGTTTCGCCCCAGGAAGATATTGAGCTTATTAACGCGGAATTAATGTTAGCCGATCTGTCCACAGTTGAAAAACGTTTAAATTCCACTAAGGAACCAAAAGAAAAAGCTTTTCTCACAGGACTGAAAGAGAACCTGGAGAAGGGGACTATCTTAAGCACTAAAAAATACACCGACGAAGAAGAAAAGATCTTAAAAGAACTTAGTTTGCTCACCGCCAAGCCGTTTTTATTTGCACTGAACGTGGGAGAAGAATCGCTGCATCAGGAGTTCGATCAAAAATTCATCAAGATTTGCGCTAAACTAGAGTCAGATTTGACTTCTTTTGAAACTGACGCCGAGAGATCTGATTATTTACGTGAGCTGGGGGTGGAGAACACGGGTTTGGATCAGGTCATAAAAAGAGGGTACGAACTTTTAGGTTTGCAGTCGTTTTTTACCACCGGGCCGGATGAGGTAAGAGCTTGGACCATCAAGAAAGGTACTAAAGCCAGGCAAGCGGCTGGTGTTATTCACACCGATTTTGAGCGCGGTTTTATTAGCGCGGAAATGATTACTCTAGATAAATTAGAGGAAGCCGGGACCTGGAAACAAGCCAAGGAGTTAGGGGTAATGAGGTTAGAGGGTAAGGAATATGTCGTTCAGGATGGGGATATTATGGTAGTTCGATTTAATGTTTAGAATATTGCATTTCGCCCTTTATTATTGTACTATCCGAAATGTTTCAGTATCTAATTATGGTAGAGTTTTTAGAGTAGACTACGAAACTAGCCAAAGATATAATAAATTTAAAATAGCGCTATGAACAAATACGAATTGATGACTTTAACAAGAGGTAGTGATGGTGAGGAGAAAGCCAAACAAGTTTCAAAGGAAATATCCGAACTCATCACATCTTTGGAAGGTAAAGTCTTAGAATCAGATTTTTGGGGTAAAAGAAGGCTTGCTTACAAGATCCGTCAAGATACAGACGGGTTTTATGAGGTCATGATTTTCGAATTATCCAAAGATCAAATAACAAATTTAAAATCTAAATTAAACCTTATGGGTAATTTGGTTAGGTATATAATTACAGCTAAAAGCTGAGATGGAGGATAAAAAATGTCCGCAAGAAGTGTTAATAAAGTAATACTTATAGGTAATTTAACAAGGGATCCTGAGTTGAGATACACTCCTCAAGGTACCCCAGTAATAAGTTTTGGTTTAGCCACAAATAGAGAGTGGTCAGTAGAGGGCGTCAAAAAAGAAGCCGCTGATTTTCACAACGTCGTGGCTTGGAACAAATTGGCTGAAATCTGTGATCAACTGCTTGCTAAGGGCGATAAAGCTTACGTTGAGGGAAGACTACAAACTAGAGATTGGGCTGATGGTGATGGCAACAAAAGATATAAAACTGAAGTTGTTATTAACGAAATGATCGTCCTATCCAGTAAGAGAAGCGGCGGAGATTACACTGACGGCACCGACGCCCCGGTTTACGATGACGCTGAGACTGCAGTAGGAGCCGATGATACGGATGAGATCGATTTGGATAAAGTGTTATCAGAAGACTTTGGCGTTGAGGAAAAGGTTGAAGAAGAAGTTACCGAGGAAGAAGTCACCGAGGATGAAGGTGAGGACAAAAACGCTAAGAAAAAGTCAAAATCGAAAAAGTAAGATAGTAAGTTAAACCCTGATTAAGTATGGTCAAAAA
>CAZHRD010000106.1:0-2043 GCA_964533985.1 uncultured Candidatus Saccharibacteria bacterium
GGGCGGAAGTACGCGCCACAGTATATTCTGGGCAGTGTTATCAGACTCCTTGAGCAGCTTGTCCAGAACAAACTCTAGCCTCATAATTTCTCCTACCGGTAATGAATTTATCGAACCGGTGCCATCAGCATAGTCGGAGTATTGTAGAGTAAATTCGTCTTTCATTGACATTTGTCCAAAATCAATCTCTTTAAAAGCTGTCGCAGCAATGGCAATTTTATAAAGTGAGGCTGCGTAAAAAACCGTGTCTTCTTTTGAACTGTATATCGTCCCACTGTTTAAGTCTTTTATGAAGATTCCGTATGTTCCTTCTATTTCATTGATCTTTTCTATGGTTTGTTCGAATTCAGTTTCAGCGGTTTGGTTTGATTTATCAGGTGTGAGCATGTTTATAATCGTACCGCTATCTTTATAAACAGATAAAATCGTCAAATTTGATGGTTTTTTAAAAAAAAGGGTTAAAAAAATGGCTGATATAAACAAAAATATTGCTAGCCATAACCATTTCTTCATGCCTATATTATAATCTAATGTGATAAAATACTTTAGCTAACTTGGTTTAGCTTGATATTGGGCGATTAGCTCAGCTGGTTAGAGCACTCGGTTTACATCCGAGAGGTCGCAGGTTCGAGTCCCGCATCGCCCACCAAGTGAAATTATCTTGTAGCTGTGGTAGTATTCCCAAAATAAAACTAATACTAAGGAGATAAAATGCGAGTTAAAGACATGCTTGTTAGCGCAAACAAGTTCATTATAGAAAACGACATTCTTGACCTTATTGCGGCTATAGGAATACCTACAACTATTATTGTTGCGGATGGCGTACACTCAGATTTGCATGTAAATTTGGCCATTGTAAATGAAATATTTTGTGTCTCGACAATATGTCTACCGAAAAGACTATCTAAGAATTATAAATGGATTCCCTTTTTTGGAATTCTAGTAGTGTTGACCATTGCTTATTTCACGGGTGGCCTGTGGTAAAGAGTGTTTGTACAAATAGTAAGCCTCAGGGGTAATATTTAAATAACCTTTGGGGCTTATTTTTTATTCAACCGTGTTTAAATCAACCGGTTTTGGCTTTTCTGACAAGATCTTCGCGCCATCAATACCTTTACTTTTTAAAACTGCCGTAACTTCGCCAACCATAGTATCTTCGCCGCAAACATAGAATAGCGCACCTTCAGTAAAGTCAGCGTTTTGAACAGCGTCTATAACCCTTCCGGGTCTATGTGTAACCACAGAGGTTCCTTCAGAAATAAAAATCGTGTATGAAAAATTGGGCATACTGGTGGAAAAAGCATAAATAGTATTCACCAGATAAAGTTCTTTTTCGTCTTTTACACCCCAAAACAAAGATAGGGTTGGCCTGAAGGTTGATTTATCCAAATGATACAAAAAAGCTATCAAGGGTGAGACGAACGTGCCCTCACTTATAAAATAAATGTCCTTGGCGGTAGCGTCCAGCAGAAGGTTTCCTAGTGGAGCAGTATACTCAACGTCGTCCCCTACACCTATGCTTTTTATAAAGTTCGAACCATCATCCCCTTTGGAAATATTTACAGCGATTTCAAAAGCATGAATATCGGCGTCGTATTTAAAAATGTAAATAGGAATAAGTTGAGAACTCCAAACTTTTAATAAAATATATTGGCCGGCTTTGTACTCAAAATTCGCCTGATCCATGTTTTTTATCTTTAGGCGCACGACTTTCTCAGTGAATTGGCTCTTTGTCATTACTTTCCCTTTTATTAATTCTTGTGCTAATCCTTGTTCGTCCATTAGTTTAATATTAGCAGATTTTTTGATGTTTCTATTTGCGAATTTTTTGGGGTATAATCTGTTTTGCTTGCTGATGGGGAATGGTGTAACGGCAGCACGTCGGGTTTTGATCCCGAAGATTGGGGTTCGAATCCCTGTTCCCCAGCCATCCTGGAAAATATACATATAGGATTCCTCAAACCTAACTAAACAAAGAATCTATAAATCTTAAAACTTTTTCTTCATCTCCAAGTGCTTTATTTATTGCTATTACCTTTTTTA
>CAZHRD010000107.1:0-2001 GCA_964533985.1 uncultured Candidatus Saccharibacteria bacterium
TTTCACTGCTCGAGCCTTTGGTCCAAACTACCCAGGCGTTTATAATATCAGCCATTTCCTCTTCATCCATCCAAGGGTGTGGGCGACCGCAGCTGCTACTGTCGTTGTAACTTTTGGTATACCAGGCTTTTCTAAACCAGGGAGAGCCACCGCTTTTTTCATAAGCATCTTTCGGCCAGCACGAGGAACCACTACACTTGGTATCCCAACCACGGTTTTCTATATAACCACCGGTGGTGGAAGAATACCAGCCATATCCGGAAGCATCGGTACTACCGTCTATGATTTCTTTTTTAGTGTCGTCAACCGCCTTCTTCCAGCTGATCGGAGGATTATCGGACTTACTCTTGGAAAACACCTGACAGCTTTGTGAAGTGCAGATACAAATATCCTTTTTAGCATATCTATACGCGTAAGACCTAGCGGCCACAGCTTGAGCCTTCAAGGCGTCGCTGTCCCAAGTTGAAGGCATTTCAGCTAAACCATACAAGTATTTCTGAAAACTCATGTCGCCATAGCCTTCCACGCAAATCTCATCCGGGAAATCACTTTTCTCTTTGACATTCTCGTCGTAGTAAAACTCAATAATGTCTTCGTAGTTGTCTCCGTCTTCGGCCCGTCCTCTGGCACCATACTGACTCATACCCTTATAATGTGTATAGGCCCCGTAGCTAAAGGCAGCAAAAGCCGGTTTAAAAGGTGGGTCAGGTGTTTTTGCTTCAGAAGGCTCGTAGTCACCCACACTTCCCGTTTCCGTACCGTACTTTTGATTTAGGATCGATTGTTGTTTTGAGGATAGTTCGTCAATTTCTTTGTCTAGATTAAAAAGTCTCTCTTCGTAGTCACCCTCCTTATTTGCCAAATCCCCATACTCATTTTGGGCCGAATTCTTTTTGTGGTCCAAATCATATTTTAGTGTTAGCAATTGGCTTTGAGTTCCTTCAAGTTCGTCAATAATATTTTGAGTTTCTACTCTGTCTTCCTCGAAAGTGTCTATCTCAGAATTTAAAATATAGATCCATTTGACGGCATCGTCGGTTAGATATTTTCTAATCATGTACGAATTTGAAAGATACTGAAAACCACTCATGTCAGTTTCAAACGGTGAAAAAGAAAAATAGAATTCCAGGTCTGATTTAAAGCTTTTTTTGGAATAGTTCCTTATGACTTGATCCCTAAACTTTATTTTCTCAAATAATTTAGTGCGACGGTCAGTCAGATTCTCTTTGATGGTAGCTAGTTCCGTAGAGATCTCATTTATTTGGGCTTGAAGTTCGTCAATTTGAGTTTGGGTGACGTTTAGCTCTGATTGGTAGCCAGAAATGGCGTTAGATATCTGGTCTTTTTTGTTTCGAATATCGTCCAGTTTTTTGCTTGTGGATTCGTATTCGTCCTGTTTATCCTCTATTTTATTGGCGTAGCATTCGGCTCTGTCGTCTAGGTCTTGGATTTCGGCACAACCGCCGTATGTTGTTTTAGCCAAAAAAGGTACCAACAAAAAAATGGAGATTATTAAAAGGGATATTTTAATAAGTTTACTTGTGGGCATGCAACAAAATTATATTGTTAATTGGAGTTTGGTACAAGTTTGTTGGGATGAGTGTGGGTGCGTGGTAGTTTGAGTGAATAATAGGCGACTTGACTATTTCCGTGGGTAAAAGATAATTAAGGAGATGAGAAAGATTATTATAAGTTTTACCTCCGCCTTGTTTTTTCTAAGTCTTGCGTTCGCAGGAAGTGCTAAAGCAGCGTTACCTTGCAGCTCACCGTCTTATCCTGTGTGTACGGACAAAAACTCATCAGAGTGTTCTGGTGTTGGGGGTTTGTACGTTGGAGGAGCCGGTGGGTGTCTGAATACAAGCGGGATTACAGGAACTTGTTGTGAGCCGGAGACTACTGAGGTTGAGGAAGAAGTAGAGGAAGTTCAACAGCGAGTAAATTGTCAAAGTGGTTATGGGTGCGTAGACAAACCAAGCTCATTGTGTGGGATTATAACCGATG
>CAZHRD010000108.1:0-1990 GCA_964533985.1 uncultured Candidatus Saccharibacteria bacterium
TTGGGAATTTTAAGTCGCTCCGACAACGCTGCTAGAGCCCACGCCGTAGCAGAGGCAGCCATTGAGCATATTCTTTTATTGCCCATCGCCACTTTGGAAGATTACGCTCAAAACGGAACGTGCGGCGCCGATTGCCATTTGGAAATTACCTCAGCTGAGGGCCAGATCCTGACGGCTGATGTGGTTCTATCTAAATTAGGCAACAGCACCGATCCATTCTTAGTTGATCTAGTGCAGACATCTTCCGGTCAGGTTAATCTAACCGGTTACCCGAACAATACAAATATAAATGTTTGTTGGAATGGAGCCGACATGTCGGTGCAATCTATTTTTATTCACGGTACTCAGGGGAATTATGAAGCTGATTCCATGGCTTATAATCCCACCACAACCACTCATGGAGACAACAATTTTGATCTGGCTACGCCACTTCTAGGCTACAGTCACTGTTTCACTTTTAATTCTCAAACAAACCCGGCTATGTTAAGACTTAAAGCTGTTTATGAAGATGGCTCTGCTGTGATTATCCCATCGGGTGGGGCTAGCCTCCCAGTACAAGGTATTCTCATAGAATCAACCGGTTTGGCTGGCAGCTCTCAAAAGAAGGTGTCAGTTATCATCACGGACCCTATATTACCGCCACTATTTGACTATGCCGTCTATCAAAGGAGTACTACCGAACCATTGTCTAACTAATGGTTTTAAGGTAACATTTTGTTATGCCCACAGTATTAGGACTTGATTTAGGAAAGCACACTTTCAGAGCTATTGAAGCCGAAAAAACAAAAAAAGGAGTTATGATCGTCCGCTCCGGTGTTTATGATAACCCCAAAATTGATCTCGATGATGCTTCAAAAGATGCAGCCAAAGAATACTCCAACGCCATTAGGAACTTTATCCACGATGCCGGTTTTGGTACTTCAAAAGTAGTCCTGGCTCTTGAAGAAAAAGATATTTTTATGAGGGTTATTAGTGTGCCTCTCATGAGCGACAAGGAATTGCGAAGTTCTATCACGTTTGAAGCTGAGCAGTATATTCCCCTACCCCTTAAAGATGTAAATTTATCGTATCAAAAATTAGAAATCCCGACCGTGCAAAAAGGAAAAATTAGCGTGCAGTTGGTAGCAGCCAAGAAAGATGTTATCGATAGATATATTAATATTGTTAAGGACGCCAAACTTATTCCCATTGGGGTTGAGCCGGAAGCGTTAGCGGTTGGAAGAGCTCTCACCACCACTACCAACAATGAGGCTAACCTTATCCTCCACTCCGGTTACCAGAAATCGTTAATCATAATTACTCTAAAAGGAAGTGTGGTTTTCACCAGAACGCTATCACTTGGTGGAGATGCTATGACCAGGACCATCGAACAAAATCTTAATCTTGACTATATGCAAGCTGAAGAATACAAGAAAGCTTACGGGCTTAATGAGGATCAGGCTGAGGGAAAGATCTACGGTGCCCTAAAGCCTTTGTTTGAAAATATCATAAGTGAGATAGGACGCGCCCAAATGTTTTTTACAACTCATCATCCAGGTGTTAACATTAACAGAGTAGTGTTATCTGGAGGAACTGCCCTGATGCCAGGATTATTATTATTTATGGCCAACAATTTAAACGTCGAAGTTGAGTTGGCTAATCCATTTAGGGATATCTTATTTTTCAAGGACATAGCAAATAAAAAAGATTGGCATATAGAAAATGGGCCGTTGTTTGCGGTGCCCATGGGCTTAGCCCTAAAGGAAATGTAGGAAAATATTATGGTCGAAACAATTAATTTAATACCACAAGAAGAAAGAGTTCAGCAGACAAAGACAAAAGTTGTCAAACTTAGTACTTTTCTGGCCATAGGTATTTTAATCATCGTGGCTGGTATTGGGGGCTACTTTTTCTATAAAGCCCAAAATATCAAAGCACAGATTAAGGAGTTAGATGGTAACATTTCTGTTTTGCGAACCAATATCAATAAGCTTTCCGATATTGAGATAAA
>CAZHRD010000109.1:0-1924 GCA_964533985.1 uncultured Candidatus Saccharibacteria bacterium
TGATCAACCCCGGATCAGAAACTTTATAACTTTCCGGATTGGTGCTCAGAGTAAGCGCGTCCGAGATTCGATCCTTAAAATATGAAAAATTCAGAGCTCCAAAAAATAAAAATACCAATAGGCCCACCAAAGTCCATTTGTTCAACATCTTTTTTCTAAACGTGAACGCTAGATAGACACCCGCCGCTACCAAACCCAACACACCGGACAATGAACTGGTGAACCACAAACACACAAACGAGAATCCCGCTGTTGCAACCCAAAAATAGCGTTTGAGGGCATCTTTTTCCTTGATTGCCTGACCGATGACCACCGGTAAAACCATCACCATGTAAGCTGCCAACCAATTGGGCTGACCTAAAGTTGAGAAAATTCTTTCGTGTTGAGAGATCTGAAAAATACCGTAAAGGGAAATAGGTAACAAACTCAAACTTACAGCGCTTAAGACTTTTTCTTTATTTTCTTCGTCGAAAAAATTAATTCCCGTTAGGTAAATCCCAAAAAACACTAAGTATGACATGAGGCCACCGTTGAACCGGGAGTAGTAACCCCAAACAGATGTATAAAAATGCGTAGAAAAAATTGTCGACAACAAGATCAATCCCGCAAAAACCAAAACCCGCCAATCGGGCCGGACTAACTTTTTCCCGCCAAATAAAATGCGCGAAATCAAAAAAAGCGCCACCAAAGTCGTGCCTACAAAATAGACAAAAAACATCTTGGGAAACTCGTAAAATTCGGCTGTGCTACCGGTAAAGATAATGGGTGTAAAAAAGCCCAAACACAAAAACAGCCCTAAGATAACTTTGTCGAATACCACTTTAAGTTTGTTGTTCATGATATTATTATTATACCTGCCAATGATATCAAGAACTTTAGTCAGATTAATAGACCAAGCCATTACCCCAGCTATACTTTTGCTGTGCACCAGGATCGCCTCTGTCATTATGGTAAGTTACTTTATTGGCGCTAAATTCATATTTTCGGCCAAAGGCTTCATTTTCTACAACCCCGACAACTATATTAAGGTAAATTCTTATTCGACCATGGCTATGATAGCGGTTTTAGGCTTGGGATTACTCTACATTTTAGCTAAAGCCCTTTATTTCCACGACACTCATATTAGCCCTAAGTTAACCACTAAGCTTTTCCATTATAAGATGGCCACCCTAATCCAAAGTTCGTTCGAGTTATATTCTCAAGGCGTGATTTGGTTGATTTATATCTATTTGGTCACGATTGTGGCTGTCATTCTAGGTATTTTTGGTGTTATTTACAGCTGGGTCACTATTGTGGGCGGTTCCTTTTGCGCCATTGCCACTTTACTGCTTATACTAGACATAGAAAATGAATTAGACGAAGTTGATGCCGGTTATAAGGAGGAGACCGCCCCGGCTAGTGTTAACACTGACGGCTCCGAGGAGTGAAAATAATGGACTACGATCATAAAAAAGTGGATAAATTCGGAAAAATCGTGGTGGACGCCATGATGCTTGGATTGTTGTGGGCTATTATTGCCTTGCCCATAAGCTCTTTTTCCTTGGTACAGCTGGATACTTCCGGCGCCGATGTGTTGTCGGAGCAGGATTACAGAACAAAAGAGGATGTCATGCCAAAACCCGGAGATGATACTAAAGCTGTTAGAGGAGTGTATTACGAGAGTGAAACTGAGGATGTTTTGGAAATTATAGAACGCTAACTAAAAACCAACGGCATCACATAAATCACGCCCACAATAAACGCGCCCCACAAAACCACCGACACTAAAAGCGGCATATCCGACAACAAAACCCTGGCCGGTGACTCGCCTTCCTTTTTTTCATAAATCACGTATAAATATCGGGCCACACTATAGATCACAAGCGGAATTGAAAGCATCATCCATTTGGGACTTCTGATAATCGAAGGAATAAACGGCATCAAA
>CAZHRD010000110.1:0-1739 GCA_964533985.1 uncultured Candidatus Saccharibacteria bacterium
CCACTTTATTAAGCGTTCGATCATTAACTTTGTCTCACCGTAAGGATTTGTGGGCAATAAAGGATGATTTTCGTCAACCGGTAGGTATTGGCTTTCACCGTAAACCGCGCATGTAGAAGAAAAGATGAAGTTTTTAATACCAAAATCTCGAGTCATACATAGCAAATTAAAACTTCCAAACACATTATTATCAAAATATAAGGCGGGATTTTTGGTAGATTCACTGACTGAAATCAAACCGGCAAAATGCATAATAATATCTATATCGGATTCTTTTTCGAACACTTCCCTCAGTGCGTCTTTGTCTCTTAGATCGACCTGATAAAACTCAAAATCTCCAAATTCTTTTAATCTATCAATGGCACCTTTTTTACTGCTGACTAAACTATCAACTACTACTACTTCATAATTATTCTTCAGGAATAGTCGTACGGCGTGGCTTCCAATGTAACCGGCACCGCCTGTGATTAGTATTTTTGGCATACTCTAGTAATGATATCAAAAATTAGATTGAAAGGTTGGCTTTAAGGCTTGCGCATGCTTGTATAATGGTTTACATGCAGGTTAAAAAAGAAATTATGATAGGGTTAATGCTAGCTCTCGGCGCGCTGGTTTTCATATTAGTAATAGCGGGAAATTATATCAAGAGGGAGGACTTACCGAAAGTCGATCAAAACATAGCAGAAACAACTACAAGCCCTACAGAAGCTAGTAAAATATCCGTGGAAAATCCCATAGAAGCCAGTAGCGCAACTGTGGACAGCATCGACACAACCATAAAATACACTATGACAGAAATAGCCAAACATAACAGTGAGAAAGATTGCTGGCTCTTAATAGATAATGAGGTACAAGATGTAACAAGCTACATGAGCAAGCATCCGGGAGGCAAGGGTTGGATTTTACCTTATTGTGGGAAAGACGCCACGGTGGCTTTTAGTACCAAGGGAGGTGAAGGAAGTCACTCGGAAAAGGCTTATGGCCTATTGGATTCGTTATACGTAGGAGATTTAAGTGAATAATCTTTATTTGAAATCTAAAACAATACATAGGATAGCTATGCTTCTGACTATTATATTGGCGCTGGCCATGTCTGTTACCGGTATATTTCTTAAATATGTTGGTTGGTCTATAAAAATGGGTATTAATCTAGGAATGATACGATATATCCACAACAATTTAAGTTCGATTTTCTCTGTAGTGCTTTTTGTGATGATAATCAGTGGCTTGGTGCTTTATGTTGTACCTATAAGGGCTGCCAACAAGAGGAAGTCTTAAAAAATATTCTTATCTTACAAACGTTAGGGCCACTCCCCTCTTACCTATTCGGCCCGTTCTTCCTATTCTATGAATGTAATCATCGTAAGTGGCGGGTTCGTCAAAGTTTATGATGTGAGAAATATCAGGTATGTCTATGCCTCTGGCGGCAACATCTGTAGCCACTAATACATCAAGATCTTCTCTTCTAAACTGGGCTATAACTCTGTTTCTTTGATTTAACGATTTATTACTGTGTATGGCAGCTACCTTATGACCTCTTCTTTGGAGTTCTTGGCATAGAGAATCAGCGCCTCTTTTTGTACGAGAGAAAACTAAAACTTTCTCAAATTCTTTTGTCTGTAACATTTCGTGCAGCTTGTTTATTTTTTCACCAATAAATTCGTACTTAATAATATTTTGTTCAATATTTACGGTTGCGCTTTGCTTTATAATTTCAACTTTAAGTGGATTGACCAGTA
>CAZHRD010000111.1:0-1715 GCA_964533985.1 uncultured Candidatus Saccharibacteria bacterium
CTCAGTTGGTAGAGCAGTCGTCTTATACACGACCGGTCCCTGGTTCGAGCCCAGGTTCACCCACCAAGTCACTTAACGAGCGCAAAAAAACGACCCTGTGTGGGTCGTTTTCTTTTTGTACACTAATAAATAACCTGGATTATAAAATACCAAGTTCGGTTTTTTCGTCTTCAGCTTCTCTTTCAATGAATTCCAAATATCTTTCGGTAGTGGAAACTCTGAGATGTCCGGCTATCTTAGAAACATGCAATAAATTTGTTCCATTAGCTAAATGATGGGCCACAAAAGTGTGTCTGAGGTCGTTAACCTTAGCATTTTCCACACCGGCGGCATCGTAATATCTTTTTATGGTCGATCTTATATTTCTAACCAGCATAGGTTTTCCGGTTTTTGTGATGAACACATATTCTGCACCGGCAACTTCCGGTCTGGACTCTTGTATGTAGCTTTTTAGGGCGCTAATAGCGGCGCTGTTTAGAGGTATGGTTCTGGCCGGTCTATTATTTCGGGTAGGTATCGATAAGCTACCGGGAGTGGATTCAAGATTAAGTTCGCTCATTTTCATACCGGCTAATTCTGAAATAGTGATACCGGTTTGAAGTAAGGTTTCGATGATAGCGTAAGTTCTGGGATCGCCTCTGGCTGAGTCTCTTAAGGCTCTGTACTCAAGTTTAGATAGAATTCTGGGAGCTTTTATAGTTACTTTAGGATGTTTAAGCATGTCTGCTGTATTTTCGTCGATAAGTTTATTGTCCATAAGATATCTGAAGAAAGTTTTGGTAGAGTTGGTTTTTCTGGAAATTGATTTGGGAGTGTAATCCTCTTTGGCCAATTTGTCCATAAAACCTTCAAGATGCTTAAGTTCAATTTCGTGAACGTTTTCCACACCCTGCTTTTCTAAATATTCAATTAGTTGCTCAATATCTTTTCCATAGGCAATCAAGGTAGATTCGGATCTTCCCATCTCACCTAGATAATCTATGAAGTTTTTGTGAGCTATTTTTAGTTCGGTCATATATTTTTTTTCTTGGGCAATGTAGGCAAAAATAAAGTGGTTATAGTTAAACCTATAGGCTAGTGTATCACCACGGTTGAACAATGTCAACTAATTTAATACAATCTTAAGTATGTCCGTTCCTGCTCATGCCAAGTACATACTTATTTCTATTCTGTTCATTTTAGCATCGATTAACTTTACTAAGACAGCCCTAGAAATATTAGAGAATAGTAAGAGATTAGACAGTCTTAGTCAAGAAGTAGGCCAGATGAAGGATGAAAAACAGGATTACCAGAACCAAGTAGCCTACAAGAAGACTGATGAATATGTGGAGGAAAAAGCGCGGAATGACCTCAATTTGATCAAACCTGGAGAAAAAGTATATGTTGTACCACAGGGGTTGAGGGATGTTGACCTAGAAACAAAGGTATTAGGTCAGAAAAGCGTAGTTTTTGATAAGGAAAGCAACACGGCCAAGTGGATCGAACTTTTTTTTAATTAGTCTCCTTAGCTTTGACACTTAAGTAATTCTCTGTTAAATTACACCTTGATAGTGCGCGCTATCGTACATTGGCGCGGGGTGGAGGAATAGTACCTCGTCAGGCTCATAATCTGAAGGTCCCGGTGCAAATCCGGGCCCCGCAACCAAAGAAAAAAGGAAAACCCCCGTTTATGGGGGTTTTTGTGTTTGGTATAATTCCAGTGTTTTCTGCCAACG
>CAZHRD010000112.1:0-1709 GCA_964533985.1 uncultured Candidatus Saccharibacteria bacterium
TTTAAAAAAGTCTAAAAGAGAGTATCAATACAGAAACTCTTTCAGAGCGGTGACCTCAGTGTATAGGCTGAACTAATAAGTTCTGATGATTTGAAAATAGCTTTTTGAAGTTGTTAGTGTTTTTTGGCTGGGGAGCAGAGATTCGAACTCCAATTTCCGCGTTCAGAGCGCGGCGTGCTGCCATTACACCACTCCCCAAAATTAACACCGTTATTTTATCACTTTATTCCAGCATAATATAAGCACAGAATAAACCAATCTTCCAAAGCTTGATTTAACTTTTACAATAGGAATCGTGATGACCTAAATTTACGGCCAGCAATATTTAAATAAAGATTATTCTGTTTGGTCTTCTTCTTCGACTTCGGTTTCTTCAGCCTCAGGTTCTTCGGCAGCCTCTTCCGCGGTTTCTACCGCGGCTTCTTCGACAGGGGCTTCTTCGACCACAGTTTCTTCAACGACAGCCTCTTCAGCCGGTTTGTCATCCTGAGCAGCTTTTCCGCCAAACAGTTTTGCAAATAAGTTCATGTTAGAATCATATTTTTAGTTTAGATTGTTGTCAAGCGACATTTCCTATACAATGGTTTTATGAACCCAACTCAACATAAAGAACAAAAAGTGGCCGTGTTTGTAGATGTGCAAAATATGTATTATTCGGCCAAAAATTTATTTAGAGCTAAGCTTAACTACGCCAGCGTTTTGGAGGAGGCCGTTTCGGAACGAAAACTTATCCGCGCTTTTGCTTACGTAATTAAAGCAGACGTGGGTGCTGAAAAAGACTTTTTTGAAGCTCTTTCAAAAATTGGTTTTGAGGTTAAGTCCAAAGATTTGCAGATATTTTTAGGCGGTTCTAAAAAAGGTGATTGGGATGTAGGGCTTTGTATGGATGCGGTTCGAATGATGCCCAAGATTGATGTTATGGTTTTAGTATCCGGCGACGGCGATTATCAGGATTTATTAGATTACGCGCGCTCACAGGGTGTTCGAACCGAAGTTATCTCATTTGGAAAGACCACCTCAAGTAAATTAGTCGAAGAAGCAGACGAGCTACTTGATCTAGGCGAAGATCCTAAAAAGTTTTTAATAAAGTCAAATGCACGTTCCGCCCGTAAGCCAGATAAAAAGTAAGCTTAAAGAAATCGATCTTAAAAAGTTTGATCCCAAGCAGTTTGTGGTTATGTTTAAACCTTATTACATTGGGGTTTTATTGTTTCTGTTGGTTTTTTCCTGTTATCACATAATTTTTGGTAAACGATTAATTCCCGGGGTTTATATTGCCGGTATGGATTTGGGCGGGTTAAGTTATGATAGTGCCGTACAGCGCCTGGAGGAGTTTGAGGCAGTCACCGATAAAAGTGTAAACGTGTCGTATGAGGGCATGAATTTTACTCTGCAGGGAGCGGACATTGATTTAAAATATAACTGGGAAGCCACTGTCAACAGAGCTTTTGAAGTGGGTCGAACGGGTAAGTTTTTTGTGGATACTAAAGATAAGATAGCCGGTTTATTCGGTTCAAAGTTATATATTCCCGCTTATTATGATCTGTCCGAAGAACCTTTCGATAACTACATGTCCACTGTTCGAGGCAATTTAAATTCTCCGGCTAAAAATGCCTCTTTCTTTTTGAAAAATAGTTCAAGTTTGGGCATAAACCAAGAAACTTCCGGGCATGTTATGGACAATCAGGCATTTTATATGGAATTGATCA
>CAZHRD010000113.1:0-1634 GCA_964533985.1 uncultured Candidatus Saccharibacteria bacterium
GCCATATCAATCGGTCCGGTTACAAAAATTATAAAATCCTTCAATAGTCTGGAATAAATATCATAAGATCTTTCCATACCATTTGGGTCTCTTTCTACGACAATCGGCACTAACGTATTATTCATGTTTATGTTCTCCTTGTGTTTCTTTAATTAAACTTTCTATCAACTTTTGCTTTTCCAATACAGTTCTAATATATACTTTCTGAACCGGGTTGTTAAGTTGCTCCCTGGCGCTTTCGTCCTCTACTTCGGCTATGGCTTTGTCTATTTCCTCTTCAGTCACAGTAATCTTTTCTACGGTAATAAGCTCATTTAAGACAAGTTCGGCACGAATGTTTTGTTCGGCGATGATTTCATAGTTTTGTTTGAGTTTTTCCATGGTGAGGTTTTGAGCTTTGAGATAATCTTCCATTTTCATACCGGCGGCTATAATTTGATCGACTAGTCTGGCAATTAAGCGGTTGGTTTCTTCTTCGATCAAAATGTCCGGTACGTCAAACTCAGCGTTTTTTGTCAGGATATCTATGACCTCATTTACATGGAGGTGCGCATGATCCGCCCCCGCCTCCGTGTCTAGCTTCTCTCCTTTTTTAAGTTTTTCCGCGTTGGCTTTTTTGACCTCTTTGTTTTTATCTTCCAAATACTTTTTAAGCTCTTTTTT
Organism: uncultured Candidatus Saccharibacteria bacterium; assembly: GCA_964533985.1. GTDB lineage: Bacteria > Patescibacteriota > WWE3 > UBA101185 > UBA10185 > CAYSWS01. The sequence goes on from CAZHRD010000113.1 coordinate 664, forward strand.
GTAGTCTTTGAAAGTAATTTCAGGTTTTACGGCTACAGTAGCATTGAATTCAAAGTCTTTTTCTAATGAGAATTCGTCGATTTCCACTTTAGGATTGGACATGGGGTTAATTAAGTTCTCTTTTAGAGCTTGTGGGTAGTATTTTTGTAGCAAATCGTTTATAACGTTGCCATATAATTTATCAGTGCCAAGTTTCTTTTCAACCTGCTCTTTGGGAGCATTTCCCTTTCTAAAACCGGCAATCTCGGTTTCTTTGACTGCGTTTTCCAGGGTTTTATTGTAGGCTTCTTTAACTTCTTTATTGTCCACAATGATATTTAGTTTTAGTTGCGATTTTGGTAGTTTCTCTACTTTTACATGCATAGCAGGGTGTATTTTATCATAGATTTAGGAGTTTTTACTAAAAATTAAGCTTTTAGCAAGTAGGATAGTACAGGAAGCTCTTTTCCGGCCAAAAACTCTAAAGTGGCGCCCCCAGCTAGGCTCAGGTGGGTAATTTTCTCAGTGTCGCAGAACTTTTTAGCAGCTTCTATAGTGTCTCCGCCTGCAATTAAGGTTGTACCGGTGTTTTTTTCCATAGCTTGGGCGATATTCTTGGTTCCTTGTGAGAATTTCTCATTTTCGAACATGCCCGGTGGGCCATTCCAAAAGATAGTTTTTGATTCAGCTATGATTCTTTCATATGCTTCAGAGGTTTTCGTGCCAATATCCAAGGCCATATAACCGTCAGGAACAAACCCGACACCTTCGTTAAAAGAAATCTCACCGGTTTTTTGTGGGTTATCTTTATCGTCTGAGATAACTACATCTACAGGAACCTCAATTTTTTCCGTAGCTCTTTCCAAAATTTCCTTAGCAAACTCCACCCAATCTTTCTTTTCCCCTTTAGCTTTATCAACAAATACGTCCTCAATGAAAGAATCCCCCATTTCTTTTCCTGTAGCCTTTAAAAATACATTAGCCGGTCCCCC
>CAZHRD010000114.1:0-1563 GCA_964533985.1 uncultured Candidatus Saccharibacteria bacterium
CTTTTACATACGCGTCTGTCGCACCCACCAATTTCATGATCTCCAATTCCGTGCCTTTTGAATGTATGGTGGTTCTTAGTGTAGAAAGAACTACTGAATAGGAAATGGCCAAAAATATAAATACCAGTACAAAGCCAATAATGTAGGCGGCGGTGCTAAAACTTCTAAACCGGCTAATGACATCCTCAAAAAATCTCACTTCCTCCACGCCGTCTAGTTGATTAAACTCTTCCGCCAGTTTTGGCAGGTCGGACAAATCTTTAGCCCTCACCTCTAAACTAGCCGGTAAAATGCTGGACGTGACCGACTCTAATAAAATCGGGTCATCTTTATTGATCTCTCTAAAAATATTGTAGGCATCTTCCTTGGAAACATAATTAATGGCAAATATCCTTTCGTCACCGGAAAGCTGTCCTTTCATATCCAAAATCCGGTCTTCGGAAAAGTCATCCTTAAAAAAGATGGTCACTTGGGCTTGCTGTTCCAAATTCCTCAGCACTGACTGCGAAACCACAATCACCGTAATAAAAACACCCAAAATTAAAAAGGTCATGCTCATCATAAAAATATTGGTAAGACTAAGCAGTTTTTCACGCTTAATATTTAAGATGGTGTTTTTAAAATATCTGTCTTTCATATTAGTCCTCGTAAGTGCCCTTCTTTTTATCTGACACTATTTTACCTTTTTCCAGTTTAATGACACGTTTTTTCATTTTATCGACAATATCTTTGTTGTGGGTAGCCATAATGATAGTGGTGCCCATGGCGTGAATTTTTTCCAAGATACTCATAATTTCATCGGCTGATTTAGGATCGATCATACCGGTAGGCTCATCGGCCATTAATACATCCGGTTCATGCGCCAGCGCCCTGGCAATGGAAACCCGCTGCTTTTCCCCACCGGATAAGGTGTTAACACCGCTGTGCATTTTGTGACTTAGATTAACCAAACTCAACACGTTGGGAACTACGCTTCTGATGACGTCGTCTTCTGTGCCATCAACTTCTAAAGCTATAGCTACATTCTCAAACACGGTTCTGTTCTTTAATATTTTGTAATCCTGGAACACCACCCCTATTCTTCTACGCAAAGTGGAAACATCGTCCCCTTCAAGTGTATGAACGTCGGCTTCTTCAAATAATACCTGCCCGGAAGTGGGAAACTCTTCTCTAATGAGCAACTTGGTCAGAGTGGTCTTTCCGGCGCCTGATTCGCCCACAATGAAAACAAACTCACCGTTGTCCACACTAAAAGAGACGTTATCCAACGCTTTAAAACCCTGTTCGTATTCTTTTGTAACTTCTCTAAATTCTATCTGCATGGGGTTAATTTTTGACAACTATCTTCTCAACGTTTAATACATCTTCCTGACCATCTTTTGTTTTTTCCATCTCACCAAATACAATTACTTTTAAACCTTCCACTACGGCCAACTTTTGGTCATCTGTCTTGAGCAAAACCATTTGTTTACCGGCGTCGTCCTCCAAATAAAAGGTAATCTTGTCATTGGGATAATAGTGCGGATCTAGGTACACAACCTTGCCCTTCATCTGCACGCTTTC
>CAZHRD010000115.1:0-1500 GCA_964533985.1 uncultured Candidatus Saccharibacteria bacterium
CATTTTGATCAACAAATTAATAGTTTTGTGGGTGCATAGTATGATGCCTACAAAAAAGGCTAACCTGTGTGCGTGTGTACCTTTAGTGTATAATTTCAGTACCAACCTAATCTATGTTATATGACTTAGGAAAAAGAACAATCGATATCATTGGTGCTGTAGTCGGCATCATTATTTTTTCCCCCATTATGTTAATTACAGCTGTATGGATCAAATTGGTTTCTCCTGAAGGTCCTATTTTTGCGGATATACCTAATCGGGTTGGTAAGGGAGACCACGATTTTAGAATGTTCAAATTCAGATCCATGATTCCAAATGCTCAAAGATGGTTGGATGATAATCCGGAGTGGTTAAAAAAATATAGAGAGAATAACTACAAACTTGACCCCGACCCCAGACTTATAAAAGGCGCCAAGTTTATTAGAAAATCCAGCATTGATGAAATGCCGCAAGTCTTTAACGTTTTAATAGGGCAGATGAGCCTGGTAGGTCCGCGGGCTTACTTTCCTTTTGAGTTAAAGGAGCAGGCTGAAAGGTACCCAAATACGGTCAAATATATCGAAGAAGTAAAAACGAGCAAACCCGGCATCACCGGACCATGGCAAGTGGGCGGAAGGTCAGAGATAGGTTTTGAGCAAAGAATTCAAATGGATGCTGAGTACGCCAAAAAAAGATCTCTCGCTTATGACCTCTTAATAATTTTGAAAACACCCTTAGCCGTTCTCATGCAGAAGGGTTCTCTTTAACTTATTTTGAAAGGAGCCGGTTTGACTAATACTACAGGTAATGGTAATTTGCAAAATGGAAAAGAAGACACTAAAATTAACTCCTTGGAAGATTCGAAGGAAGGTTCGAACGATTTGTCCCCTGCACCAGATGAGAAGTTTAAAAAACCTATGAAAAAAGACGTTTTTAATGCTATAAAAAGCAAAGGAAGTACAAATAGTAAAAGTAATAAAAAGGGTTTTCTTAAAGGCATTGGCATTACCGGTATTATTTTATTGACGGTAGGGAGCATTTTAGCCCTGCTGGCTTATCTTTTTATAATAAGCCCGGCTATTTCCCTTATATCCCACACAAATGATCTAAGGGATGATTTTAGTGGTATTTCCGAGTCTTTAACGGCCAGAGATTTGGTAGAGCTGGAGAAAGTACTTCAGACAACTGATAGTGACCTGGATAAATTAAGATCCGCCAGAGAAAGCAAGTTTGGTTGGGCCAAGAACTTAAAGCTATTTAAGATAAATGAGTTCTATGCGGATTCAGACCGGTTCATCAACGCCGGGCATTTGGGTGTGGACGCTTTGCGGGAAGCTTCTCGAATAGTAACTCCATTTGCGGATGCTGCCGGTTTAAGGATCTCTGAAGATGAGGAAGCTCAGACGGTAGAAGGAGAGCAAGGATTGATGGAGGCTTTTCAGTCTTGGGTGTCAGTCATGCCGCAGGTGGCGCAGGATATGGATGGTGTATTGGAGATCTTAAGTAAGATTGGCGAGGAGT